>JAUQQB010000154.1 GCA_030550075.1 Chloroflexota bacterium
CAACGGGACCGCCGGGTCTTCATTATGGGCGAGGATGTGGGGGCCTATGGGGGAACCTACGCGGTGACCCGCGGCCTTTACGAGGAGTTCGGGGAGGAGCGGGTGCGCGACACGCCTATTGCCGAGTCCGCCATCGTGGGCGTGGCCCTGGGAGCGGCGCTGGGCGGCCTGCGCCCTGTCGCCGAGATCATGACCATTAATTTCGCCCTCCTGGCTTTGGATCAGATCGTCAATCACGCCGCCAAGATGTCCTACATGTTCGGCGGCCAGTTCAGGGTCCCCCTGGTCATCCGCGTGCCGGCGGGCTGGGGCCAGCTCGCAGCCACCCACTCCCAGACCTTCGAGGTTTATTTCGCTTACGTGCCCGGCCTGAAAGTGGTCTATCCGGGCACGCCCTACGATGCCAAAGGGATGCTGAAGGCCGCCCTCCGGGATGAGGACCCGGTGATTTACATCGAGCACACGGCCCTCTACCCGGTGCGGGGTGAGGTGCCGGAGGGCGATTACGTGGTCCCCATCGGCCGGAGCGAGATCAAACGGGCGGGGCGGGACTGCACCATCGTGACCTATGGGCGGATGCTTCAGGCCAGCCTCCAGGCCGCGGAACAGCTGGCCCGGGAAGGCATTGAGGTGGAAATCGTGGATCTGCGAACCCTGCGCCCTCTGGATATGGAGCCCGTTTATGAATCCGTGGCCAAAACCCATCGGGCGCTGGTGGTCACGGAGGAGTGGCGCTCCTTCGGCGTCGGGGCGGAGGTCGCGGCCCGGATCCAGGAGCATGCCTTCGACGAACTGGACGCCCCGGTGATGCGCCTGGGGAGCCGGGAAGTCCCCATGCCTTACAACAAGCATCATGAACGGGCCGTCCTCCCCTGGCCGGAGGACGTGGTGAAGGCAGTGAAGCGGCTGCTGCAGTGAAGCGCTTGGGGAGGCGAAGGATGGCGACGACGGTGACCATGCCGAAGATGGGCTTTGATATGGTGGAGGGGAAACTCCTCCGCTGGTTGAAGAAAGTGGGCGATCCGGTGAAAGCGGGGGAGCCGCTGGCGGAGATCGAGACGGAGAAAGTCAACATCGAATTCGAGGCCCCGGCCTCCGGCGTGCTGAAGGCCGTGCTGATCGAGGAAGGGACAACCGTGCCGGTGGGCACGCCGATCGCCATCATCGGCGCTCCGGAGGAGCCGGTGGAGGTCCCGGGTGCGGTCCCGGCTGCCGCGCCGGCAGCCCCTCCACCTGCCCCGACCCCAGCCGCCTCTCCCCCCTCACCGGCGCCTGCCCCAGCGCCCGCCGCGGCTCCAGCACCGGCTCCCGGCGGACGGGTGAAGGCCTCGCCCCTCGCCCGGCGACTGGCCCGGGAGGCAGGGATCGACCTCCGGGAGATCCCAGGGACCGGACCCGGAGGCCGGGTGGTCAAGCGGGACATCGATCGCTATCTGCAGGCCCGGATCCCGAGGCCATCGCCGGCGGTCGCCCCGGCTCCGGCGCCTGCTCCGGCCGCGGCCCCCCCGCCTCCCCCGGCCCCGCCGCCGGCCGCCATCCCGGTCAGCCCGTTGCGCCAGGCCATCGCCCGGCGGATGACGGCCAGCAAGCAGACTGCGCCGCATTTCTACGTCACCGTCGAGGTGGACATGGACGAAGCCATGGCCTGGCGGGCGCGGATCAACGAGGCCCTGGGGGAGCGGGGGAAGATCTCGGTGAACGACCTCGTGGTGAGGGCGGCCGCCCTGGCCCTGCGGGAGTTCCCGGCGCTGCGCTCCTCGTATCAGGAAGGGGGGATCGTGCGCCACGAGGCGATCCACATCGGCATCGCCGTGGCGCTGGAGGAAGGGCTGATCACCGTCGTGCTGCGGGATGCGGATAAAAAGCCGCTGGCCCAGATCGCGCGGGAGAGCAAGGAACTGGTGGAGCGGGCCCGGAGCGGCAAGGTCCGCCCTGAGGATATCGAGGGGAGCGTGTTCACCGTGAGCAACCTGGGGATGTATGAGGTGGAGCACTTCATCGCCATCATCAACCCGCCGGAGGCCGCCATCATGGCCGTGGGCAGCGTCCGCGAGGTGCCGGTGGTGAAGAACGGCCAGCTCACCGTGGGGCAGCGGATGAAGGTGACCGTCTCCGCGGATCATCGGGTGACCGACGGAGCGGAAGTCGCCCGCTTCCTTCAGGCGTTCCGCCGATATCTGGAGAACCCCCTGCTCTTACTGGTCGAATAGCGCCCGGGCGATCCTGCGGTCGTCCCTCTTCCTGAGCCGTCTGACGGCTCTATAGCTCAGGAAGAGGGACGACCGGACGATGAGAACGGAGTCGCCATCAGATCCCCTGGCATCCGCCTCCATGCTCCCTCTCATCATCGTTCCCAGGCCCTCGATCCGTGGATCGGGTGGTCCAGGGCGCAGGCGTAGCAGGTTCAGCCCCTGGGGGGTGGCCCGGCTTGGGTAGGATCCTCTCCGGCTGGATCAAGCGGCCCAGCATGGGGTCATACCGTCTCACGTTGTAAAAGCATAGCGCAATGGCCTGCTCTTCCCGCTGGCCTGTAAAGCAGCGCGTCGTCAACGGCGTGCCCCAGGTGGAGCGCGTCTCACCCCAGGCCCTGTAGCGCAGCTCGCCGCACTTCCCGCCGCTCGCATCGGCCGTGACGACGGTGGCGCTGAGAAGGAACTGTTCGCTCGAAGCGTTACGTCTCCTGCTCCTTCTTCAATGTCCTGCGAGATCAGTGAACGTTTGATCCACATCCACGCAGGGCTGCTGCTCAATCGGAAGGCTTTCCGGATACGCTCGTCTCGGGCGTTGATGGTTTAACCGTCCGATTCGCAACGGGGGTGGCCCGGCGCTTCCAGCCGCTTCGGCCACCTCCGGCTGTGCCAGGGGTCCAATACCATACCCAACCTCGGCGAACGCGCCGCCGAGAGCCGCATCGGCTGCAATCTGCGCCGGATCGCCCAGCCCTGCTGTGATTTCTCGGCCACTGAGCCCATTCTCCGTCGCCCGCGCCGCCTGCCCGGCCACTGCCCCACGGATGGCCCCAGCTGCCACCATGCCCGCCAGGCCGGTCCCGAATACGGCAGTGCCCACCCCAAAGGTGGCACCACCTACCGCCCCGGCCACGGCGCCTGCACCCACTGTAGCCCAATTGACCTCGGTGAGGGCATTCACCGTCAGCCCATTTTGGCTGATGTTGGCGGCGACCTGCACCCCACAGGCGATGCCGCCGCCCACAACGGCGCCGATGGCAGCGGTGATACATATCGGGCAGTGCCCGCTGGGGTCAGTATAGCGGATCGGGTTGTTGGGGCACAGCGCCGCTGTGCCCATACTACGCATACCGGTTCAGCGCCTGGGGATTCCCCGGCTCCGGCACCAGCGGGTCCACGCGGATGAACCGCCCCAGCATGGGGTCGTAGGTGCGGGCGCGGTAATCATAGAGGCCCAGGCCGGAATCCCACCGCTGACCCGTGTAGCGGCGGTCCGTCGGTGTGATGCCCCACTCGTAACGTGTCTCGCCATAAGGCTTGTAGCGCACTTCGCTCACTTGATTGCCACTAACATCGGTTGCCAAGGTCGCACTCCCCAGATGGTCGCTGTGAAGGAAGTAGAGGGCGCCATCCACCCGCACCGCCACCCGCTGCCCACCGGCGTAGTAGCACTTGCGGACGGTGTTCCCCGCCTGCTCGTAGTAGTCCCCAATGTGGGCTGTCGTCCCATCCGGGCCGATCCACGGGATGCAGTAACCCTCGTCGCAGAACTGGATGATGCCAGTTCCCCGCACAGGCCTATTCCGTTGTTAAGGTGCTAAATAACCTCTAATTCCCAAAACCAGCAGCCCGTAATCCCCGCTCCCTCCATCGCCTCCTTCACATCCTCACGAATCACCACAATGTACTCCCACTCATCCACCCGAAATAAGCGAGCATCACCGATCGCTTCCCGCCGCAATACTGCTTTCAAGACGTGGCTGATCTCTCCAATCTTCTCAGGGAAAACCCGAAAATCTTCCGGATGTTCCCCATACCGGCCATATATGGAATGTTCCAGGTCCAGGCAAGGGATGCGTCGCAAGAAGTTGGCCACGTAATAAACCCCCACCTCTCGTCCACTCTTCTCACCAATCACCCGAACAGGCAAATACTGGATGTCTCTCTCTAACCCTAACTGTTCCAGCAACTCTTTCAAACGCGGCGAGTGAACCGGGACATTCGGGTTGAACGGTAAATCCGTTAGCGGCCCCTCCTCGTCCCAATAAGCCATTGCTTCAGCTTCCCACTCCTCTTCGCTCAAAGGACGTCCTTCCATTAACCGCCAACTCAAGGCAAAGTCGTCTTCCCACCCTTTAATGCGAAAGTGCCACACAGAGCTATTCCCCTCCGAATTAGATGACCACTCATAGTAGCGCATCATCTTCCTCCTTGCATTGGCGGATTCCTCAGCCACTCTGGATGGGCTTTGAGCTGTTCCGCAATCCATCGTAACCGCGCTTCTAAAGCCGATCGAATCTGAGCCGGGTTATCTAACCCAGCAATCGCCTCTCGAAGCCGACGGTAAACCCACTGGTGATAGGCTTGAGAATGTGGCCCCCTATGGAGTTCGGCCGGCAGTTCCACAATGTTGGCGGCATCATCCAGGGACATTCCGCCTTTGGCAAACAATTCTTGGAAGTGCTTTGACCATTGTGGATCCCGGATCCAGTTCTTGTTGGTGGCGATGTGGTGGTGGATGGTGCGACCAATGCTTTCGCCTGCCTCTTCCGCCCTCTCTGCCGCCCTCAGCGCATCCGCGGCCTCATCGGCATGGCTGGCTGCTTCGGCCACCACCCGGGCCGCATCCACTGCCTCATCCAGGTGGCTGGCCGCCTCCACGGCCACTTTTGCTGCCTTGCCGCCGTGCACAATGGCGCCAACCCCGCCCGGCACAAACGGGATGATCGCCGCCCCTACATCCGCCGCCAGTGCTACCCAGTTCCAGGCATTGCGTGGGTCCCGGTAAACCTCGTAGATGTCCCAGCCGATGTTGATGATATCCCAAACGGTTTCCACCCAGTGCCCACTGGAGTCAGTGTATCTGAGCGGGTTGTTGTACACATACGCATACCGGTTCAGGCTCTGCGGATTCCCCGGCTCCGGCACCACCGGGTCCGCACTGATGAACCGCCCCAGCGCCGGGTGGTAGTAGCGAGCCCGGTAGTCGTAGAGGCCCAGGACGGAGTCCCACCGCTGGCCGATATACCATAAATGGCAAGGTTTATGGGAGCGCCATACGCCCAACTTTTTACTGAGCAAGCCGTTCGTGCCCTGTTATCTACTGCCCTTGGCCTGCCCAATATAGAAGGCAAGGCGGTCGTCAATGGCCTTGAGAACGCGTCCCAGGTCGGCGTAGGTCATAAACTCCGGAGACATATGGGTGTTAAATTTGACAAAATACTTCTCGTACCGCCAGATAGCACGACACATCTGGATGCTTCCTTCAACGCCACAGGCGAGATAAAACTGATCGGCTGATGAAGATTGATAGGGCAACTCGGCAGGAACAACCCAACCCTCGGGAAAGAATGTGCTTTTCTGACGTTTGAACTCCCTGACAGCCCCTCGTACGCTCGCAAAACAGTGTACTTCCTGAAAAGCAATGCCATTATGCGTATAGAAAAAGAGCTCAATGCGCTCAATCGAGTTATAGTGGTCTAGAGGAGCATTAGCAGGTGGTCGAGGTCCGGCATCGCTGGCCCTCCATCCCAGTGGGAACACTGATTCGTCTATCAAGAGTGCTTCAACCGGGAAACTACAATCGGGCACATGTTCCCACGGCAGGTAACCATAGTTGTACCAATGCATTCCTCCGGCACATACCAGACACAAGCCAATAAGCACAGCTAATCGGATCAGGCGAGCATACCTGTTCATCATCGGCCTCCATCAAAGTAACCCAGAGGGTAGGGCCAATTTGGGTTCTGATAACCCGAAGCCGGCGCAGACATCCGGTGAAGATAAGGCGCATACTCCACAAGTAATGCCTCAAACTCTGCTACAGTTACTCCAGGAGCATACTTCTCGTACAAAGCGCTTCCAAACTCAATGGCAACGTAATCGCGTGGATCGTCATACAAGGTTTCCTTGTAGGCAGGGTCAAAATAGAAGCGCCCCAGTATGGGTATCCAAATTTGACCCGGCTGGCGATCGTGGTCAGGGTCTCGTATCTCGGCCCAACTGGCGCCGAGATGAAGCTCTTGGAGGGTGAACCCGGCCGCCCTGCCCACGTAGGCGTAGTGAATGTTTCCTGGTACAGAGTACTCAAACCATTCACCACCGAGCATAATACTCTCTCCAAGCTCTCCTTTAATTCTATCCTTGAAATCCCATCTGGCGCTGTCTTTGACCAGAGACCTCCACCACAATGCGGCAACAATCCGGCCTCCAGGATATGGCCCGCCAGAGGAGAGCATATTGAGGATTCGGATCAGGAGAACATCTCTGGTAGCAGCATTGGCATTCATCTCCCTGACAAGCCAGTCCGTCACATCGCGGTGGTCGGGTAGCGGCTGTTTATCCCAGCCTCCAATGGGCTTCAGTGTGATAGGGTGTACCCGTTGTCTGCACTCCTCGTCCAGACAGATAGCGTGTCCACTCGGATCCATGTACCGCAGCGGGTTGTTGCGGACGTATGTGTATCTGTTAAGGTCCTGCGGATTCCCCGGCTCCGGCACCACCGGGTCCGCGCTGATGAACCGCCCCAGCACCGGGTGGTAGTAGCGGGCGCGGTAATCGTAGAGGCCCAGGGCGGAGTCCCAGCGCTGGCCGGTGTAGAGGCGGTCCGTCG
>JAUQQB010000155.1 GCA_030550075.1 Chloroflexota bacterium
AAGCATCAGCCGGGGATGGGTCATCAAGGCCCGGCCGATGGCCAGCATCTGTTGCTCGCCTCCACTGCAGAACCCGGCCACCCGGTTCCGGATCGTCTTCAGATGCGGGAAGTAGTGATAAACCAGCTCCAGCCGGTCGGAGAGATGCCGCCTATCCCCATGGTGGGCGCCTACCCGCAGGTTCTCCTCCACGGTGAGGTGTTCGAAGACGCGGCGGCCTTCCAGAACCTGAATGATCCCCATCGCGGCGATCTCCTCTGCAGATTTGCGGTCGATGCGCTCGCCCATGAACTCGATGCTGCCGTCGGTGATCTGGCCTTCCTCATGCTTGAGGAGGCCGGAGATCGCCTTCAGGGTCGTGGACTTACCGGCACCGTTGGCCCCCAGCAGGGCGATAATGCCCCCTGCGGGGACCTCCAGGGAGACCCCCTTGAGGACCAGGATCACCTGATGATAGCGGACCTCAATGTTGTTCACCCGAAGCAGGGCATCCCTTTGTGCCATCCCCACCCCCTTTAGTAACCTTTCCATTTCGGCCATTGGTCTGCAAACTTCTCCTTCAGGTCCACCAGTTTCAGCAGCTCAAACTTCCCATTGCGAACGATGTATATTCGCACCTTGCTGGTCGGCCGGTGGTCATCCGGCGTGTAAGTTAATGGGGGAACGCCCAGGCCGATATCCAGATCGCGGAACGACTCAATCGCAGCCTTGATCCCCGGGCCGTTCAGCTGGCCGGCGGCGTCGGCCTTCTTGAGGGCTTCGTAGAGCAGCATCACATTCGCCCAGGCCTGCACCGTGCGGATCGTCCGTTCCTTCAGGGCCGGGTTATATTTCTGAGCCGCCTCCTTCACCCGATCCATCCCCGGAACGTCCTCTCCATAGAAGGCGGACACCGCGATCCCGATGACGCCTTCCGCCTGAGGCCCCAGAAGCCGCAGGAGGTTCTCATCAAAGCCCCAGTTGTTCACCAGATGGTCTGCCTGCAATCCCAGGGCCTTCGCATCGCGGATCGCCGTGGCGACGGATTGGGTGGTGTTGCCATGCCAGATCACGTGGGGGTTGAACTCCTTCGCGGCGAGGACCTGGCTCTTGGCGTCCAGAGCAGTCAGGGAGATGTCCTGATCCGGACCGATCTCAAAGCCCAGGAGCTGGGCGAACTCCTTCAAACCTTTAATGGGGGCGCTGCTGTAAGGGGTTGGGAAGGAATAGAACATGACGATGCGCGGCTTCTTTCCCGCCTCCCGTTCCGCCTTGAAGCGATCGTCCTTCAGCCAGATCTCCTCATACCAGGCCAGGAGGGCCGCCCGGGCATTGGTGGTATAGTCGGAGGCGGCGAAGAAGTTATAGGGGGTCCTGGAGGGATCCGTGAGCTCTCCGGAGTAGGAGGCGGAGATATAAGGGATTTGATCCTTGGCCACGGTGGGGGCCAGGGCGGATGTGTCGCCCGTGCCCCACCCCAGAACGGCGACCACCTTATCAATATCTCGATAACGCTTATAAATGGTGATGGCCTCCGGCACGCGGTATCCATAGTCGTTCAGGATGAGGCGGATCCGTTTGCCGTTCACCCCGCCGTGGTCATTGATCCAGCGGATGGCATCCTGGATCCCCGCGGCATAATCTTTTCCTACATCCGAGGTCGGGCCGGTCGTGTCATTAATGGAGCCAATCGGGATTTCGCCGACCGGAGCCTGCGCGGCCGGCGTTGCCTGGGGCCCGCAACCCAGGGCGAGGGCCAGCATGGTCAATATCGTAATCGCAGTGATCATGATTTCTCCGCGCTTTATCATGGCATCCTCCCTTTGTGAGGTTGAATGATACATACAGCGGGTGCCTCCCACTCCGGTTACTCGTATGAGAAAGGCCATAGATGGATGTAGTTTTTGATCTGCCACCAACGATAGGCCAGGCCGTTAGGCTCATAGAGCAGGAAGAGGACGATTGCCAAGCCGAAAGCGGCTTCTTTAATGAACAGGAAGGAGGTTTCCAGAGCAGGGAAGAGCGGCGCCAGCGCAGTGACCGCATTTCGAAGAGCTTCCATCACCAGCGTCATGAAAAGGGATCCAAATATGGTCCCATAGTTGTTGCCCAGCCCCCCGATGAGGATTACTCCTACCAACCAGAGGGACCACGACCACGTGAAGTGCTCGGGGCTGACCGCGAAGAGGCTGGCGATCCAGAAAGCGCCCGCCATCCCGCCGAAAACCCCGGCCATGAAGAAGGCCAGGAGCTTATAAGCCACGATGTTAATCCCCAGCGCCTCGGCGGCGATATCGTGATCCCGGATTGCCATCCAGGCGCGGCCGATGCGGGTGCGGGCCAGATTGGTTATGGCCAGCACCGATAGCGTAACCAGGGTGATCATCAGGTAGTAAATGTCACGATCGCTCTGGATCACCCAGGGGCCGATGGAAAGAGTTCCCGGGGGGAGTGAGAACGAATGTCCCCGTTCCCCAATGCGGCTGACATACTGGGTAATGATGAAATCCACTGTGATGAACTGGGCGGCCATGGTGGTCATGATGAGATAGAAACCTTTCACCCGGGCGGAGGGCAGGCCGAAGAGCACGGACCAGAGCCCGGCTACGATCATGGCCGCGAGGAAGGCCAGGGGGTAAGGGATGTGATACTGAAGGACGAGGACCGCACAGGTGTAAGCGCCGGCAGCGATGAAGGCGGCGTGCCCCAGGGTCACCTGCCCGGTGTAGCCAATCAAGAGCTGCACTCCCATAGCGGAGAGGATGGTGTAGCCAATGAGGTTGGCGAGGGAGAGCCAGTAGGGAGAAGCGATCTGGGGAAAGATCACAAACAGGAAGACCAGCAGCCCCCACATGCGGAGTTTTACAAACGCTGTCGGCCACAGAGCCTGATCCTGCTTATAGGTCTGATAGAACACGCCACTGGGCAGATGCATCCGCATCGTTTGCACCCCCTCAAACAATCTCTAACTTACACCCGCTCGATCCGCACCCAGCCGAAGAGCCCATAGGGCTTGATCAAAAGCACCAGGGTCATCACAACAAAGGGGAAGATCTCCTTCACCCCGCCGGGGGTGAAGCGATCCAGGTAACCTCCGGCCAGGTTCTGCAGGACCCCGATGATGATTCCCCCGACGATCGCCCCAGGAATGGAATTCAGGCCGCCCAGAACCACAGCGGGAAGCACCAGGAGGCCCAGGTAACCCACCGAGATGTTGACCCCATTGATATTGCCCAGCAGTGAACCTCCTACTCCGGCGGCCATAAACGCGATGGCCCATGCGGCCGCGTAAACGAACTTCGGGCTGATCCCCAGGGACATCGCGGCCATCTCGTCATCCGCCATCGCCTGCATGGCCAGACCCCATCGGGTGTAGCGGAAGAAGGCCACCAGGATCCCCAAGAGCGCCAGGGCGGCAATGAAACTCCACAGGTAAACCTGGCCGATCACAACCGAGCCGAGCCGAATGGGTTCATAGGGGAAGACCGGAGGCTGGAAGACTCGCGTATCCGTGCCCCAAATTAACTCGATGATGCCCCGGAAGAAGAACGAGAGACCTGCGGTAACCATGATCACGGTCAGCACGGGCTCCCCAATCAGGCGGCGCAGGAAGACGCGTTCCGTTAGGAGGCCCAGGATCGCGCCGATGATCAGGGTAGCGAACAGGGCAAGCGGGAAAGGCAATCCCCATTCGTAGAACGTGAGAGAAACATAAGCCCCAATCAGGGTGAGCTCCCCCATGGCCAGGTTCAGCACCCCGGAGCACTTATAAATGAGCACCCAGCCCAGGGCGACCAGGGCGTAGATGGTGCCCACCATAATGCCGGTCAGGATTAGCTGGGTAAAGATTTCCATTCGCCTTCTCTCCTGTGGAAGGGAATCGCTGAGAGGCTGAGGGCATGTGGGGAGCTCTCCCTCAGCCTCTACCTTTAGGGGGAAGAGGTTGGCCAGCGGGGCGGTCGTTTCTCTAAGAAAGCGCAGATCCCTTCTTGCGCATCCGCAGCCATCGCGTTCAGGGCCATCACCTCTTTCGCGTAGGCATAGGCCTGGGGCTGAGGCATCTCCAGCTGGCGGTAGAAGGCCTGCTTGCCCAGACCGATCACGAAGGGGCTGGCCGCTGCGATCTTCTCCGCCAGGGCGCGGGTCTCCGCCTCCAGGGCTTCCCGGGGCACGACCCGGTTCACCAGCCCGTAAAGAAGGGCCTCCTGAGCCGAGATTGGCTCCCCGGTGAGCAGCATTTCCATCATTTTCTTGCGAGGGAGGTTTCGGCTCACGGCGACCATCGGCGTGGAGCAGAACAACCCGATCTTCACCCCGGGGGTGGCGAACCGGGCGTCTTCCGAGGCGACCGCCAGATCGCAGGTGGCCACAAGCTGACAACCCGCAGCGGTTGCCATGCCATGAACCTGAGCAATCACCGGTTGGGGGATGGACTGGATGGTGTCCATCAGGCGGGTGCAAACATCGAAGACGTAGCGGTAGAAATCCGGAGAACGGCCCACCAGCTCGTTCAGATCGTGGCCAGCGCAGAAGGCGGGTCCATTGCCGCGCAGGATAACCACCGCGATCGCCCGATCCTCACCGATGGCCCGGAAGCACTCCGTTAGCTCCAGCATAAGGGCCACCGAGAGGGCGTTCCGTTTCTCCGGGCGATTCATGGTTACACAGGCAATGCGGCCGTCTGTCTCAAAGAGGAGATGCTCATAAGTGTGAATCGCCACCGCCCCCATAGGCCCCTCCTGAAAACCCAACATGGGTGAACAAAAAGAGTGCAACGCGCTTTGTTACAAGCCCGGGGATCAGAGTAGTGGAACAGGCGATTTCACCCTCCGCCCTTACTCGTCTGGCCTTATTCCCCCGCCTCCTGCGATGCCATGACCCTCATACCTTCAGCGGGTGTCCACGCCGGGATCGGTTCCAGATCCACGACGTGCAGATCCGCCCGAATTTCGTTCACGGTGCCGTCCTCGTAGGTGATCGTTGTCTCGAAGTGGACTTCACGGGCTGAGGGGTTATAGAGGGCCTGAACAATGGGATGATAGCGTTGCATCAGGAAGGCCCGGCGGAGCTTGCGGGTGCGCGTAAGTTCTTGATCGTCCGCATCAAATTCTTTGAATAAGTTCACAAAGCGGACAATTCGAGCAGGCTCGGGCAGGCTCTGGTTCACCCGGCGGATTTGGCTGGCGACCAGGTCGTAGACCTCCGGCTTCTGGGAGAGCTCCTGATAGCTGGTGTAAGGAATGCGCCGGGCCTCTGCCCATCGCCCGACCACATGGTAGTCAATGCAGATCACGGCCGTGACATAAGGCAGCTCGTGGCCGACGACCCACGCGTCCTTGATATAGGGGCTGAACTTCAGGCGTGTCTCAATGTATTGTGGCGAGAAGGGTCGCCCATCCCGGAGCGTCATCACATCCTTCGAGCGATCGAAGACCACCAGGTGGCCGTCCTCGTCCATGAACCCTCGATCTCCGGAGTGCAACCACCCATCCCGCAACGTCTCTGCGGTCGCTTCGGGGTTCTTGTAATACCCCTGGAACACGCATGGGCTGCGGGAGAGGATCTCTCCGTCTGGGGCAATGCGGACCTCAGTCTCCGGAATCGGCTTGCCGACCGTATCGAACTTAATGTCCTCATCCCGGTGAAGCACCGAGATCCCGGCGATCTCTGTCTGACCATAGATCTGTTTGAGGTTCACGCCCAGGGCGTGATAGAAGCGGAAATGATCCGGCCCCATAGCGGCCCCGCCAGTGTAAGCATAACGCACCCGGGCCAACCCCAAGCGATCCCGGACCGGACGGAAAACCAGCCAGTAGGCCAGCCATCCCAGCAGCTGCTCCCACAGGGTAGGCTCTTGCTTGGCGAACTTTCGATCCGCCAGTCGATATCCGATCGCCATCCCCTGCTCGAAGATCTTTCGCTTCAACCATGTGGAATCTGCATGCATAACCTGGATCGTACGAACCATCTGCTCCCACACGCGGGGTGGGGAGAAAATGATATGGGGAGCAATTTCCCGCAGGTCATGCCACGCGGTCTCCGGCTCCTCCGGGAAATTGATGGTGAACCCGGCCAGGATCCCGCTGGAGACCGACATCATCTGCTCGCCGATCCAGGCAAAGGGGAGGAAAGAGACAAATTCATCGTCCTCGTAATAGGGGTCGACCCGCATCAGGTTCTGGCCCATCTTCAGGAGGTTGTAGTGAGAGAGGAGGGCCCCCTTGGGTTTCCCGGTGGTTCCCGAAGTGTAGAAGAGCAGGGCGATGTCGTCTCCGTGACCCTGGTCTACCATTTCATCGAACAGGTTTGGATGCTCCTGTCCAACCTCCCGGCCCAGCCGCATGACCTCCGTCAGGGGCATCAACATGGAGTCCTGATAATTTCGCATCCCTTTAGGATCGTCCCAGAGGATCCACGCGACCTTTGGGCAACGATGCCGGACCGCCAGGATTTTGTCAACCTCCTCCTGGGTTTCACAGATTACAAAGCGGGCGTCGCTGTGATCCAGGATGTAAGCGATCTCGTCAGGCAGGCTGTCCTGGTAAAGCCAGACAGCGATCCCACCCACACACAATGTGGCCATTTCTGCCCACAAGCCCTCAGGCCGGTTATCGCCGATCAGGGCCACTTTATCGCCCCGGCGCAGGCTCAGCTGGTGGAAGCCTAATGCAAGGGCCTTGACCCGCTCCATGTAATCGGTCCATGTGTAGGAACGCCAGATCCCGAACTCCTTCTCCCGCATGGCGACCTTGCGGTCGCCGTATTCCCGGGCTGTGCGGACCAGCTGCTTGGGAATGGT
>JAUQQB010000156.1 GCA_030550075.1 Chloroflexota bacterium
CCCTCCCCACGGCCCAAAGGGCCGTGGGGAGGGGGGAGAAAGGGGGGTGGGGCCCTTCCGTCGCTTCGCGGGAGCTCCGAACGGAATGTGGCCCGGCTGAATAGTTACGATCCACTAAAACATACTCGCCAGCTTCGGCGGAGAACCGGTAAAGGCTGATAGTTTTGAATTTCTCGCCTTCCCTGTTAATTCCATACTGAGCGACCACGAGATCATAAAAATCTGAATCACTGTTGGCGGAAAACTCGATCTTGGAGCTATAGCCCCGCTCGAACGAGGTCATCGCATCCGTGAAGCTTTCTGATAGCTCACCCACACGGAGATGGAGTGACTCGCAATCCTCCACAACCTCAGCGATCATTGTCGCATACTCCCCTTCATACCCTTGTCCGGCCCAGCCGGAGCGAATCAACGCCGCATGTTTATCCAGGCGAATTTGGATGAGCGCTCCTTCGGGCACATCGCCGAACGAACCGAGGAAGATGATCCCGGGCTGGAATACGATCAGGTTCCATGAGCCATTGATCCGCTGGAAAACCGCACCATCAATGTCCGCCTGGCAAGCATGGCAATCGTTGAGGGCGCTCTCGGTAATCACCAGGCGTCTCTCGGCCAGATTTTCCCAGAAACAGGCCATCAGGTTGATACGAACCGTTGTGGTATAGCCCGGAACCGGAGCGGGGAGGATCACTTCCGCATCGCTGATCAACAGCACTTCCTGGCCATACATCGCCTCTAACACCTGCCTGCTCGGAAGCACGCCCACTTCGATATCATCCCAACGATCAAAACCAACCAGTCTCTCATCGGCCATGCCTGCCGGTTTGTTTTGAAGATAGGGGGTGGGGAGGGCTGACCGCCTCACCGCCCTCGATCCCTCCTCCCCACAGCCCTTAGGGACCGTGGAGAGAGGGGATCCAAAGCATTTGAGGGCAAGCCGGACACCTTCGGGCCCGGCTCGCCCCCAAATCCCAAGGAGTCAAAATGAAAAATCAAATGGGGAGGAAGTGCTGGGGGACCCAGACGTCCAGGATCCGGGCTCCGATGGAGGGCCCTTGGGGTTAATCGGTGCCTCCTCCCCAGGCGGATTTCCAGCTCTCAAAAGAGGCCCTCGCAAATTCAGCCCGGCGCTCCAGCGCCGGGCAATTTACCGGATCGCCTGTTTGCGCGCTCGCCATCGTTCGATATCTGCCCGATGTTCCGCGTCATGCTCAAAGGTGTCCGCCGCAATGAGCTTCCAGAGTGGTTTGGAGACACCCGGGAATCGGCCGGGCTGGGTGAGGTCCTCATTTGAGAAGCGCTCCAGGCGCTTGAGCAATTGCTGATACGTTCCATGGAAATCGGCCAGCACGCGTTCCAGCGGGCGATCTTTCTGCTCCCGGTAAAAGCGCTCGTTCAGGGCATCCACCTCCGCTTCGGAGAGCGTCAGATCTTTGGGGCGTCGCCCCTGCTCCAGCTGAAAGAGGGTGGTGATGAGACGTCCCTGCCATACCGCGATGTGGACCAGGATGTCCTTGACGGTCCACTCCCCAAAAACCGGCTCCTGGCTCATCTCCTCGGAGGTGAGCCCTTCCAGGGCCTGGAGAAGGCGTTCCCGTTCTTCCTGGATCCGATGGATCAGCGTGGCTTTATTCATGGGGGCTTCCTATCTCATATCTCATAACAGGCGTTTGTCAGGCGTCCGACGGTTTGGGGGTAGGGGCGAGGCATGCCTCGCCCCTACTCGCCTCTACCGGGATTCCTCGTCGTTTTTCCGGGCCTCCGCCTCTTTGCGCTCCGGGCGTTCCTCGCGGCCGAAGCGCTGCAGGGTTTCGGCCATCTCCCGCAGCCGCTGATCCACCCGTGCGTTGATCGTCCCCTCCGGATATTTCCCGTCCGGCCCTCGCTCCCCTGCAGGCACCCCGGTCAGGATCTCGATGGCTTCATCCGCGGTGCGAGCTGACCAGATGTGGAACTTCCCCTCGCGGACAGCCTCCACCACTTCCTCCCGGAGCATCAGGTTGCGGACGTTGGCCTCGGGGATAATCGCGCCCTGCTCGCCCGTGAGCCCTTTCACCTTGCACGTGTAATAAAAGCCCTCGATCTTCTCGTTGACCCCGCCGATCGCCTGGAGTTCCCCTTTCTGATTAATAGAGCCTGTGATGGCGATCCCCTGGCGGATAGGGACATCGGCCAGGGCGGAGAGCAGGGCGCAGAGCTCCGCGCAGGAGGCGCTGTCCCCTTCCACGCCCGAGTAAGACTGCTCGAAGACCAGCCGGGCGGCAAGGGTCAGCGGCTTATCCTGGGCGTATTTGGCGGCCAGGTAGCCGCTCAGGATCAGCACTCCTTTGGTGTGGATCGGCCCTCCCAGGCGAGCTTCCCGTTCGATGTCGATCACCCCTTCCCGGCCCAGGGCGATGGTCGCGGTGATCCGGTTCGGCCGTCCGAAGCGGTAATCTCCGAGGTCCAGGACGGAGAGGCCGTTGACCTGCCCGACCCTGGACCCCTCCACATCGATCAGCAGGGTGCCTTCAGCGATCAGCTGCCGGATGCGTTCCTCGATCAGGTTCGAGCGATAGATCTTGGCTTCCAGGGCCTGTCGGACATGTTCGGCGGTCACGATCGAGGATCCGGCCCTGCGGGCCCAGAAGTTCGCCTCCCGCACCAGATCAGCGATCTCGGCGAACCGGGTGGAGAGCCGGGTCTGATCTTCCGCCAGCCGGCCGCCGTATTCGATGACCCGGGCCACCGCTCCCGTGTCCAGATGGCACAGCCCTTCCTTCCGGCACAGGGTGCCGATCAGGGCGATATAATCCCGTATCCCGTTCTCATCCCATGGCATCTCGATATCGAAATCCGCCTTCACCTTGAAGAGCTCGCTGAACTCCTCATCATAGAGATACAGCAGGTGATAGAGCAGAGGGCTGCCGATGAGGATGACCTTTGCATTCAGGGGGATCGGCTCCGGATCCAGGGTGCGGGTGGTGAGCAGGCCCACCCGTTCCCCGGGTTCCTCGATCTCGATGGCCCGCTGGCGCAGGGTGCGCTTCAGGCCTTCCCAGACGAAGGGGTTGAGGAGCACACCTTCCACCGGCATCACCAGATAGCCGCTGTTGGCCCGATGAAGAGCACCGGCGCGGATCAGCGTGAAATCCGTGTGCAGCACCCCCAGCAGGCTTTCCTTCTCCAGGCGGCCGAAGACGTTGGGGAAGGTCGGGTTCCACTCAATGATCACGGGCGCGCCCTGCTGCTCCGCGTTATCCACCAGAACATTCACCGTGTATTTGCGCAGCGCCAGGTCCGCAAAAGCCGGTAGGGGGAGCGGGAAGGGAAGAGCCTGGCCTTCTTCCCGGCCCCGGAACTGATCCACATTCTCTACGATGTCATCTCGGACCGCCTGCAGGTAAGCGAGCACTTCCGGGAGATCCCCATATTTCTCGAAGAGATCGTCCATCAGGCCTTCCACAACGAAGAGGGCGACCTCGCGGTTCAGCTGACGCAGACGTTCCTGGGCCATTCGTTCCAGCTGGCGGATCTCCTTAATGGCCCGTTTCACCTCTTCCTCAAAGGCCTCCCGGCGCCGGCGGAGCAGCTCCTGCATGGCGGAGGGCAGGGCGGCAAACTGCTGATCCGTGATGGGGCGGCCGCCCAGGAGGGGGATCACCGCGATCCCCATGGGGGTTACTTCCACCATCATCTCCTGGGCCATGGCGCGCTGGTTCAGCTGCTGGAGAATCTCCTCGCGCTGCTGGTTGATTTCCTTCAGGATCGCCTCGCGGCGGGCGTTATACTCTTTGCTCTCGAACATGCGGGGGATCTCGCGGTGGATCCCCTCGATGAGCCGTTGCATATCCCGGCGCAGCTCACGGCCTTTCCCGGGGGGCAGGCGGAGCGCGCGGGGACGTGAGGGATCCTGGAAGTTATACACATAACACCAGTCGGGAGGTGTGGGTTGGGCTTTGGCCCGCGCTTCCAGGAACATCTGAACGCCGGTCATCCGGCCGACGCCTGGGGGACCCGCCACATAGATGTTGAAGCCCTGGTCGGGGATGTCGAGACCGAACTCGAGGGCAGCCACAGCCCGGGGCTGCCCGATCAGGCCGGCGAGAGGTGGAAGCTCCTCCGTGGAGCGCATGGGAAGCGTATGTGGATCCACGGTGCGACGCAGCGCCTCAGGCGGAAGGGAGCGAGCCATCGATGTCCTCCTTCACGAAAAGGGTCCCCATATCCCTATGATAGCGCGAAGCTCGTCTTTCTTACACCGAGCAAACTCGTCGATGCCCTCATCCGGGTAATGTGGGGACGGGCTGGGGTGCCTTCGATGGCCCCGTCCAGCATGGGCGTTTCACGCGGATTTTCTCCTGGGGGCTTTAAATCTTTTTCATTCCCCCTCCCCACAGCCTAAAAGGCTGTGGGGAGGGGGATCAAGGATGGTCCCTTCCACTTCTTCGCAAAAGCTCTGAACCGAATGGGGCCAGGTTGAATCGTTACGCCGACCCTCGCCTATAGAACCGGCTCTCGAGGGATGGCCGTCCGGCGGCGGGCGGCTTCCATGGCGGGCAGATACATCTCGTGGAGATACTCCTTCATCATCCGGCGCGTGTTGAAGAAGGGGGCCAGGGAACGGATGGACTCCTTCACCATACGCAGCCAGCGATGGGGGATCCCATCAGCTTCCACATCGTAGTAAAGAGGCACCACCGTGTTCTCCAGCAGCTCATACAGCGAGGCGGCGTCGGCCGCATCCTGAGCCTCCGGATCCTCATACTCTCGATCCTCCCCGATGGCCCAGCCATTGGCCCCATTGTATCCTTCCCGCCACCAGCCATCGAGCACGCTCAGGTTCAGCACTCCGTTGAGGGCGGCCTTCTGGCCGCTGGTGCCACTGGCCTCCAGCGGCCGGCGCGGCGTGTTCAGCCAGACATCCACCCCCTGCACCAGGTAACGGGCCACCTCCATATCGTAGTCCTCAATGAAAACGATCCGCCCGCCAAAGGAGGGATCTTTGATCATGCGGTAGATCTCCTGGATCATCCGCTTGGCTGGCTCGTCGGCCGGATGCGCCTTCCCGGCCAGGATGATCTGGACGGGACGGTACGGGTCGTTCACCAGCCGCCGCAGGCGGTCGGGATCCCGAAAGAGCAGGTAAGCCCGCTTGTAGAGGGCGAACCGTCGGGCGAAGCCGATGGTCAGGGCGTAGGGGTCCAGGAGCACCCCCGAGGCCACGATCTGGATGGGAGAGACATGGTTGCGCTGCCAGCGCCGCCGCGCCCGCTCGCGCATGAAAGCAACCAGCTTGCGCTTGAGATGGCGCCGGACCGTCCACAGTTCTTCATCCGGGATTTCCAGAACCCGCTCCCAGAGGGCGGGATCATCCACGCGTTCCATCCAGTCCGGCCCCAGATAGCGCTGGTAAAGCGCCCGCATCCGGCGGGCCAGCCAGGTTCCGATATGAACACCGTTGGTGATATGGCGGATAGGGACCTCCTCCACCGGCCGGTCCGGCCACAGGTGTGCCCACATCCGGCGGGTCACCCGTCCATGCAGCTCGCTCACCGCGTTCCGATGTTCCGAGAAACGAAGGGCCAGGGCCGTCATATTGAACGTCGGCCCCCACGGTTCGTCCTGACGGGCCAGCTCGCAGAACTCCTGGAAGGAGAGCCTGAGCTGCTCCCAGTAGCCTGCGAACGCCTTCTCGATCAGGGTGAAGGAGAACCGGTCGTGGCCTGCGGGAACCGGAGTGTGGGTGGTGAACACCGTGGTTTCCCGCACCCGTGCAGCGGCTTCCTCAAAGGGGATCCCCTCAGCGATATACTCCCGCAGCCGTTCCAGGATGGAGAACGCCGAGTGCCCTTCGTTCAGATGCCAGACCGAGGGGCGCACCCTCAGGGCGCGCAGCGCCCGCACCCCCCCGATCCCCAGGATCATCTCCTGGGCGATGCGTCGTTCCGGATCCCCATCGTAGAGCCGGGCGGAGAGCTCCCGATCCGGAGGGAGGTTCTCCGGAAGATGGGTGTCCAGGAGGTAAAGGGGGATCCGCCCGATTTGCAGGCGCCAGATCTGAGCCCGAACCGGGCGGCCCGCGATGGCCACTTCCACCTGCAGGGGCTGTCCATCGGGACCGGTCACCCGGGTGAGGGGGAGGTTTTCGAGATCCAGGCGCTCATACAGCGCTTCCTGCCAGCCGTCCTCGGTGATGCGCTGAGTGAAATAGCCGTGCTGGTAGAGCAGACCCACCCCTACGATGGGGAGCCCGAGATCGCTGGCTTCCTTCAGGGAATCCCCGGCCAGCACCCCCAAACCGCCCGCATAAGCCGGGAACGCTTCGTGGATGCCGAACTCCGTGGAGAAATACGCGATCGTGATTCCGGTGTGCTCCGGGAAGGCCCGTTCGAACCAGGTCTCCCCGGCGATCGCCCGATCGAACTCCGTCAGAACCCGATCGTAGAGTTCCAGGTAAGCCGGGCTCTGGGCCGCCGCGTTGAGGCGGATCCGCTCGATCCGTCGGAGCAGGGCCACCGGGTTATGCCGCACCTCTTCCCAGAGCACCGGGTCGAGACGCTGAAACAACCGCTGGGCGTCCGGTTGCCAGGTCCACCAGAGGTTGCTGGCCAGGTCGCTCAGACGGACAAGGCGCTTGGGAATCATCCCATCGTTCCGGAGAGTGCTCATCAATCCCTCCTCATGGAGGTCAACGCGCCTGGATCCCCACCGGACTTCTCCAGGTGGCTGCTTCCTTCCCGGATTTCCAGCTCAACCTGAGTAAAGCGCTTTATCATTTTATCGGTAAAGGATATGA
>JAUQQB010000157.1 GCA_030550075.1 Chloroflexota bacterium
GCAGGGCGCCTTCGGCGCCCTGCTCCGCCCCCAAAGCCCCCAGGGGAAACGAACTGCGCAAGTCCTAGAAAATTTGGAACGTCGGCTGCCTCAACAAAATGCTCCAATACCCGACCGACAGCTTCCAGGGTTCGAGGAGAGATACGATCCAGCGTGTCGGCGGTGGTGTGCCATGCTGAATAATCGAAATCGATGATATCCACCGCCGGGATGCCCCGTTGGAGGAAGGGAAGATGATCGTCGATTAGGGCCCAGCGCGGCTCCGAGATAAACCATTCTCGATAGCCCAACTCCGCGGCGATCTGCCAAAGCCGCTCCCGCAGTTCAGGATCTGAATTCCTTTCGTAATAAAACTGCGGATCGGCATCCCCGACCATATCTACCAGGATCATGACCGTGGGGGTTGCCGTAAGCGTGGCTGCGAAATAGGAGGAACCGATGATCCACGGAAGGCCGTCCAGCTCTCCCTGATCCTCTGCGTCGAAAAAAACCAGCCAGACCTCGTGGCGCAGGCGTGGGTGATCCAGAGCGCGAGCCAGCTCCAACAGTACCGCTACGCCGCTTGCGCCATCGTTCGCCCCAGGCACCGGATCCTCTGGACGTTCCGGGTCCCGGTCCGCCCGGCGGCGGGTATCATAATGGACCCCCAGCAGGATCACCGGGCCCTGCCCGGCGCGAGCGATCAGGTTGCGCCCGGAGATCCCGGAGGCGACGAAGGGTTGAACCTCAAAGCGCCAGCCCACGCGGGTCACATGTTCCTGAATGTACCGCTGAACCTGTTCCCAGCCGGGGCTTCCCGGATAACGCGGGCCCATCGCCAGCTGCGCCTGAACGTGGCGAAACGCCGCTTGCCCATCAAAGCGGCCTGCGGTTTGGGGCGAAGGATGACAGGCAGCGAACAGCAGAAGGAAGACTGCTGCCCGGCACAGGAGAGGGAACCGGAAACGTCCTTCAGATATCGTATCGAGTCTGCCCATAGTTCAGGAAAAGAAGTTCTGGTGATGGGGGACACGCCTTTGGCGCATCCCCTATTCCCCTATGCTTCGAACGCGGCCTGTGAGGATAGCTATGCTCCCAGTCGGGAAAGACGGCCCGCATGGGCCAAGATCAGCGGCATCAGATCCGTGGCCATGAAGATTCCCAACCCGCCGGTCCGGCATGCTCGCTCTCCAAAGCCTGAGGCGCCATCCGGTCGGGCGGTTCGCGGTGCCCAGAGGAGCACCGGGACCGGATGCCAGGTGTGGGTGCGAAGGGCAGCCGGGGTGGAGTGATCGCCGGTGATCACCAGGACGTCCGGCTGGCGTTCCAGCAGGATCGGCAGGGCGGCATCCACGGCCTCGATCACCCGGACCTTGGCGGCGAAATCGCCATCTTCTCCCCGGCTATCCGTGGGCTTGATATGGATGAAGAAGAAATCGAAGCGATCCCAGTGAGCGATGACTTCCCGGAAGATGTCGGCCGGGGTATCCCCGTGGACATCGAGGATCTCCATGTCGACCAGGCGGGCCACCCCGCGATACATCGGGTAGACGGCCGCCGCGGCGGCGCGGAGCTTGTAAACCTCCTGGAAGGACGGCAGGCGCGGCGGGCGATCGAATCCGCGCAGGGTAACCATGTTCGCCGGATGGGCATCCCCAAGGAGCGCCCGCGCTTGCTCAATCCATCGGTTGACCAGCGCCGCGGTTCGTTCCGCTTCGGGTTGAAGCGCCTGAACGGGCATTGGGGGCACGCCGGTCTTCCCCGGGTCTGTCTCCGTCAGCGCGGGGGAGAGCCCTTCCCCACGCAGGACCAGGACGAAGCGATGCTCTTTCACCGGCTCCACGAACACCTCTATGCCCTCCAGGCGGATGGACCGCAGGCGTTCCACCAGGCGAGCGTTCACCTCGGTGGGGATCCGGCCGGCGCGTCGATCCACGATCCGGCCTTCCGCATCTACGGTGACGAAGTTGCCCCGGGCTGCCACATCGTGGGGCTCCAGCAGGAAGCCGATCCCGACCGCCTCCAGCACCCCTCGCCCGACCGGGTAGACCAGCGGATCGTAGCCGAAGAGGGCCAGATGCGCATAGCCGCTGCCAGGGGCCAGCCCGGGCCGCACCGGAATATGGAGCCCCAGCGTGCCCTCCGCCGCAAGGCGATCCATGTTTGGCGTATGGGCTGCCTCCAGCTCCGTCGGCCCTCCGGGCTCTACCGGCATCCCACCCAGGCCATCCATCACCAGCAGCACGATCTTCGTCGTGCCCTCCGTAGCAAGCTCTGCGATCAAGCTGAGATCCGCCATGAGGTCTTCCTCCGTTACATGAGATCGAATCTAAACTCATTCAGATCCCATCAGGCGCTGCAAAGTCTCCCGGAGCTGTCGGGCAAGCGGGAGGATCTCCTCTGGAGTGGCGCGAGCGGCCGTCTGATCCTGAAGCCGCTGGAAGTCGGCCTGCCATTGTCGCACATCGATCGGCCGGGTCAACGCCAGATGCCCTGCTGCCTTTTCAAACGCGGAGCGCGCTCGCTGTAGCGCCCCCCGCGCCTCATCCGGCGCGATCGGGTAGGCTTGTATAAAAAGGTCCAGCTGGCGAATGGCTTCTCGAAGCTCTCGACGAGCCAGCTGCGCGGTTTCGGTTTCAGTTCGGGGTCGTGTGGCCCATGCCAGGCCTCCAAGGAGGCCAAACGCGGTAGCAATGCCCAGCAAAACAGGCACCCAGTGAGCTCGAAGCCAGAGTATCATGGGTCCTCCAGGGAAAACGTTGTGAAAGAGGAGGAGTCGGCAGCGAATCGCCGCGTTCCACGCTCTTTCCCCTCCTCCTGAGATCCATTCGAGTTATCTTAAACCGGATTGACCGAGAGTTCCAATCATGAGAAGGCTGGGATTATTGCTGCTCTCTTTTCTGATGCTTGGACTTCTTTTCCAGCTCACGGCGCCCCTTTTTGAGACGCCGGATGAGATCTGGCACATCGGCCTGGCCGCTCATCTGGCTCGGGGTGGGGGGTTGCCGGTACAACGGCCTGGGGAGAGCACGCCCTGGCGTCAGGAAGGAAGCCAGCCGCCTCTGTATTACATGCTCCTGGCCGTCCTCACCCGCGCGCTCCATCTGCCTCTGGAGGACCTGGATCAGATCCTCATCGTGAACCGGCATCCAGCTCCCGGCGACGCCTCTCTTCCGGACAACAAAAACATGGCTCTCCACGGATCGTGGGAGCGCTTTCCATGGCAAGGAGCGGTCCTGACCCTGCATCTCTGGAGGCTGTTCTCGCTGCTTCTGGGAATGATCACGCTGATCTCTATCTATGGGGCCCTTTCGACCATGGCTCCGAATCGGACGCGCTGGGCCCTGGGCACCGCCGCCCTGGTGGCGTGGAATCCCATGTTTTTGTTCATCATGGGCGCAGTAAACAACGATGTCCTGGCCAACGCCCTTTCGGCGGTCGCCCTCTGGCAACTGGCTTCTCTCTGGCGGAAAGGGCTCTCCGGTTTCCGTCTGATCCTCCTGGGGCTTACCCTGGGGATGATGGCCCTGAGCAAGCTCAGCGGGCTCGCCCTCTGGCTCTTCACCATGGGGGTCCTTCTGGCCCTCCGGAACAGGCATCCTCTGGGCTTATGGGACCTTCTTCGTGCGCTGGCGATTATTTACGGATCAGCCATCCTCCTCTCCGGATGGTGGTTCCTGCGCAACTTCTTCCTGTATGGGGATCCCACCGGCTTGAATGCCATGCTGGAGATCTTCGGCCGTCGGGCCCCTCCCCGCACCCTGGCTGAACTGTTTTCGGAGATCCGCGGGCTGGTGTGGTCGTTCTGGGCGGTCTGGGGATGGTTTAATATCGTTGCCGATCCACCGGTCTATCTCTTCCTGGAGGTCTGGGGAATCCTATCCGCTCTGGGCGCGATCCGGATGGGAATCGAAGCATGGCGTCAGCCGCGCTGCGAGCTTCGGGCGCTGTGGGCGGGCGCGGTGGGCTACACCGGCCTGGTTTTCCTCGGTTTGCTCCGCTGGACCTCGCTGACCTCCGCTTCCCAGGGCCGGTTGTTGTTCCCGGCCATCGGGCCAATTGCATGGATGCTCTGGATGGGGTGGGAATACTGGATCCGTCGCTGGACCCGGCGGGAATCCATGGGATGGGTGTGGGCTCCGGCGCTCATTTGGATGGCCATTTCCTGGATCTCGCCCATTCGTTACATCTGGCCAACGTATGCGATTTCCCCTTGGAGGGAGCTTCCTGCAGAGGCTCAGACGGTCCATGCGGTGTTCGGGGATCATTTGCGGCTCGTGGCCTATCTCCCGGGCTCCGCCGCGCCCGGACAGCGCCTTCCGCTCACACTGTTCTGGGAATGCCTCCAGCCTACAGAACGGCCCTGGAGCGTGTTCCTGCATCCGGTCCTCACTCCGCGAATTCGGGATGTCCATCAGGTGGATCGTCATCCGAGCCGTGGTCTCTTTTCCACCACCGACTGCCGTTCGGGCTTCCGGTTCGTGGATCCTTACTGGGTGCCAGTGGGCTCTGGGAATGAAGTTCCAGCGGTCCTGCGGTTGCGTGTTGGAGTGTGGGATCTCGATACCGGCTGGATCGCTCCTGCCCGGGATGGTCAGGGACGGCCCATCGATTACCTGATTCTGGAGGCCGGGAAAATCCAAGGCCGGGCCTCACTTTCCCCTACTTATCCGCTCGATGTGCACGTGGGCCCGGCACGCTTGATTGGCGTGGATCGCCCGCTGGAAGTGCGCCCGGGAGAGACCTTCACGGTCACGCTTTACTGGGAGGTGGAAGCGATGCCAAAGGAAGAATGGCGGGTGTTCGTGCATGTGGGGGATCCCAATCGGCCGCCGGTGTTCCAGCATGACGGCCCTCCGGCGCTGGGCGAGCTCCCCGCCCGCTGGTGGGAGCCAGGGGATCAATTCGCGGACCCCCACCCATTGAAGGTTCCACCGGATCTTCCCCCTGGGATTTATACGTTGTGGACCGGCCTCTATCGCCCGGATGGGTTGCGGGCCGAAGTGGTGGGCCCGAACGGTGAGCGTCCAGCCCATCGGGCAGTGGAATTGGGGGTCCTTCGTGTAGGAACCCCTTCATGGGTTATAATTGCTCCAAAGCCGTAATCGGCGGGGCGAGACGCTGGGACGATCTGTTAGAAACGATACAGGAGGCGGTGGCTTTGCTGTGGCCTTCCCCATCGTTGGGGGCTGGATGGCCTTCGAGATCGTTCCTTCGGCAGGGTGAAGCTCAACGAAGAGGGCCTGGAACCTATGGATATCACCGATCTGATCCTGCTTCCGGTGGCTTTCCTGGGCGCGACGGTGGCCGCCTTCTGGCTGAGCATGGTGATCTGGACCTTCCGGGACATCCGGTCCCGGACCCGGGATCTGCCCACCCAGTTTCTGGCGACGTTGCTGGTGGCGGTGCTGAACATCCCCGGGTTGCTCATCTATCTGATCCTGCGCCCTCGGGAGACCCTGGCGGAGGCGTATGAGCGGGCGCTGGAGGAGGAGCTGATCCTGCAAAGCCTGGAGGAGATCGAGCAATGCCCGGGCTGCGGCCGGCGGGTGAAAGCGGATTTCATCGTCTGCCCTTACTGCCACACTCGCTTGAAGCAACCCTGCCCGCGCTGCCAGCGGCCGTTGCGCCTGGAGTGGAGCCTGTGTCCTTATTGCGGCATCGCGCTGGGCGCTCCGGTCCCCTCGCCGACCATGCCGGCCTCTGCTCGGGGGCCTCAGACGTAAGGGAGGATGACGTCTTTTTGGGGTGCAGGACTGCTTTCAGCGGCCTTGCACCCTGAGAATTCCATGGATGGAGGGCGGGATGGCGCATTACCAACCACCGGATGCCCTGGAGTTCCCTCGCTTCGCGGGTATCCGCACGTTCATGCGATTGCCTCATGTCCAGAGCGCGGAGGGCGTGGATGTGGCGATCGTGGGGCTCCCCTTTGATACGGGAGCCACGTTCCGGGTGGGCGCCCGTTTCGGCCCCGAAGCCATTCGAAGCGCCTCCGTTCTCCTCCGCCCTTATCATCCCTTCCTCCGTGTGCATCTGTTTGAACATCTTTCCATTGTGGATTATGGCGATGCGCTGGTGGCCCCTGGTTTCGTCGAGGATTCCCTTCGACGGATCGCCGATTTTCTGTCTCAACTGACACTGGCGGGCGTGATCCCCATTGGCCTGGGCGGGGATCATTCCGTGCTCCTGGGGGAGCTGCGCGCGGTCGCTGCCGCCTATGGGCCGGTCGCCCTGATCCAATTTGATAGCCACCCTGATACATGGGATGCCTATTTCGGACATCGTTACACTCACGGCACGGTGGTCCGACGAGCGGTCGAGGAAGGATTGATCCTCCCGGAGCGCTCCATTCAGGTCGGGCTGAGAGGCCCGATTTATAGTCCAGAGGATTGGGAGGCCGCGCAGAGCCTGGGATTAGAAATCCTTTCCGCGGCTGAAGTCCGGGCGATCGGCCTGGAGAGCGTCTCCCGCCGGATCCTCCAGCGCGTTGGCGACCATCCCGCTTTCCTCTCGTTCGACATCGATTTCTTCGATCCGGCTTATGCTCCGGGAACCGGCACGCCGGAGGTGGGAGGGTTTACATCCTGGGAGGGGCTTTCCCTGCTTCGGGGACTGATGGGCCTTCCTCTGGTGGGGATGGATGTGGTGGAAGTGCTGCCCGCTTATGACCCGGCCGGGATCACGGCGCTGCTGGCTGCCAACGTGGTTTACGAAGGCTTGGCGCTTCTGGCGGCCCGCCGGCGGGATGGCCTGCCGCGTGTCGCGAT
>JAUQQB010000003.1 GCA_030550075.1 Chloroflexota bacterium
TGTATTCGATCTGCCGATCGTAATCCCGCCGCCCGAAATTGGCGTGGGGATCCCCCACGATCCGGCTGCGAGTGCAGAACCGACAGTAGCTGGCGCACTGGGTCGTCACCAGCATCAGCACCCGATCGGGATAGCGATGGACCAGGCCCGGGACCGGGGAATGTTTGTCCTCGGAAAGAGAATCCTCCATTAACCCTGGCGTCGGCTCCAGCTCCCGGGCAGTGGGGATCACCTGACGTCGGATTGGGCAATTCGGGTCATCGGGATCGATGAGGGAGGCAAAATATGGGGTGATATCCATGCGGAACCGGTGGGTCGCTGCCGCACCAGCCTCTTCCTCCGGGGTCAGGTGGATGATCTGCTTGAGCTGCTCCAAGGAGTTCAGCCGGTGAGTGAGCTGCCAGCGCCAATCCTCCCACAGCTCATCCGGCACATCCTGCCAGATCGGCGCCCGTCGGCTGCGACGTTTCGCACCAGGGGGCTCCTCCTCCAGCCGCTTCTGTTCCTCCATCATCTGACGTCCTCCCCAAACAGGATCCCCATTCATACTCCATGAGATCAGCAGATCTCCATCCGGATCACCACAAGCTTAAATCTCCTTCCACGTGCGGGATTTTACATCAACCCTCTCTCTGCATGCGTTAAGAAAACGTGTAGGTTTCGTTAGATTTTGGTTAAGCGAATTATCGAAGATATTCGATAAATCTAAATTAATGGATGAATTAAAGGTAAGCGATGGCAAGGTCTTCACTCCTGCATCGGCTCCCAGATGTGGGAGCGATAAAGGGGAATGGAGGTCGTGATGTGTCAACCGAGTTCGTCGGATCCTCTGCCAGACGGATGTAAGCTTCCTCTCTTTCGCGGGATTTCACAGGTCGCGATATAGTCAGGGCATTGAAGGAAACGCATCCAGCGGCATCTTCTTGCCGCTGGCAGGAAGCTCTTCGACATAGATGGAGGCGCCATGATCGAGCCGACCACACCGGAGCGCGTGCTGGTGGTGGCTGCCCATCCGGACGATGTGGAGTTCACCTGCGCGGGCACCCTGGCCAAGTGGGCCCGACAGGGCAGCGTCATCGCGCTGGTCCTCTGCACCAGCGGGGACGCGGGAACCGAGGAGACGAGCCGATCGCGGGAGGAGATTGCGCAGATTCGGGAGATGGAACAGAAAGCGGCCGCCCGCGTCGTAGGCATCGCAGAGGTGATTTTCCTGCGCTATCCGGACGGCCTGCTACAGCCCACTCTGGAGCTGCGGCGGGAGCTGGTGCGCGAGATCCGTCGCTTCCGGCCGCAAGCCCTGGTTTGCGGGGATCCATCGGTCTATTTCTATGGCGATGACTATATCAACCATCCGGATCATCGAGCGGCCGCCCAGGCGGCCCTGGAGGCGGCGTTCCCGGCAGCGGGGATGCCCCTCATGTTCCCTGAGCTGGGCCTTCCCCCGCATCGGGTGCGCGAGGTGTATATCTACGGCGCGGCCCAGCCCAACGTGTGGATCGACATCGAGGAGACGCTGGAGCTCAAGATCGAGGCCCTGCGCTGTCACCGCAGCCAGATCGGGGACTGGGATCCGGGCCCTGCCCTGCGGGCATGGGCCGCGGAGGAGGGCCGGGCGGTCGGCCTGCGTTACGCGGAGGCTTTCCGCCGGATGATCTTAGGCGGTTCGTAGGGCAACTGCGAGCAGTTGCCCTACAAATGCATCAACCGGAACGCCAGCGTATAAAAGGGCTGCAACACGCTCCCGAGAAGCCCCAGCTGCCGATCCAGAACCAGGAACAGCAGCAACAACAACGGCCCGTAAGCCTCCAGCCGGGCATACGCATACGCCAGATCCGGCGGAAGCAACCCCTGCAACACCCGGTAGCCATCCAGCGGAGGCAGCGGGATCATATTGAAAACGGCCAGGCCAATGTTAATGAAGATCCACGCGCCCAGGAACTGCAGGACGATGCCCGAAGGCACGGTCCAGACCTCGAGGGCCGTTCGATAGGCTATGATCCCCAGGCCCGCCAGGAGGAGATTCATCAGCGGCCCGGCGCCCCCGACCAGTGCCATCCCCACCCGCGGCCCATAGCGGAGATAGAGCGGGTTCACCGGGACGGGGCGGGCCCAGCCGAACCCGGCCAGCACCAGCATCAGGGCGCCGATGGGATCCAGATGGGCCATCGGATTCAGGGTCACCCGCCCATACCGGCGCGGTGTGGAATCCCCGAGGCGCTCAGCGACCCAGGCGTGGGCCAGCTCGTGAAGGGGCAACGCGAACAGGAAGATCACCGCCAGCGCCAGCAGATACCCCGGATCAGTGAGACGGGCGAACGGCATATTCCCCAACCTCCTGCATGTTCTCCCTCCAGCCAGGCAGCGTTCCGCTTTTCAGGCTTTCACAACCGGCACATCCCTCGCATGTTCAGCGAAGATCGATGGCTTCATCCAGTGTAGCAGGGAATGAGAGGGGAAGAAAGCTGGGGCGCAACGCGGTTGTGCCACTTATGAAACCCGAGGCGAGGCCAGATGTTCTCAGGAACCGGGCCCAGGGGATCTCGGATCAAGATGCGGTAAGGGGGAGAACGATCAGGAGCCGATTTAACCGTCTTCGATGGCCTGCCCCGCCTGAGACTTTCCCGGTTGGCCTTCGGGAATGGCGTCTGCAGAAAGGGACTTCCGTACCCGCTCCCGAATCTGACGGACCAGTTCGGGAAGCGCCTGGCGGACCGCGGGGGTGAGCGCTCCGCCGATCGTCCGCGGATCCGCAACTTCCACCGCGTAGATTTCGATTTGTTCAGGAAAGGGGAGTCGGAGGGCGCGAGCGATGGCCAGCAATTCCGGAAGCCCCGCATAGTGCGGAGAGGGGGCCCGGATGGAACCCAGTTCCTCCGCCCGCCACTTCCAGATCGTCCCTGGCGGGGCCCGGCCGGTCTGAACCGCATCGATCAGGATGACCTGGTCATATCCGATCAGGAGATCCAGCAGCGCCAGCCCGGAGAGGGAGCTCTCCACCAGCTCGATCCCCTCGAAGCCTCCGAACTCTTCCCGAAGGGCGCGGACCGCCAGCAAGCCAATGCCATCATCGCCCAGGAGGTCGTTTCCCAGGCCCAGGATCAGGATCTTCATGGCCGCCCGCCCCCATGAACGCTTCTCCCTCCGGCCGATGGCCCGGGCCGCTTAATCCCGGCGGATCTCCCGCACGAGCTCCCCGCGCGGATTGTAAATGCGGATGAGAAGGGGCATCTGGCCCGGCAGCGCGTGGGTGGCGCAGGCATGGCAGGGATCATAGGCCCGGAAGGCCAGTTCCACCAGGTTCAGGATCCCCTCCTCCACTTCTCCGTTCTGGATCACCGAGCGCGCCGCCTTGTCGACGGACATGGCGATACGAGCGGCGTTGTTCTGGGTGGCCACGATCAGATTGGCCCGGGTGATGAGCCCCCGCTCATCGGTTTCGTAATGGTGGATCAGGGTCCCGCGGGGAGCCTCCACCACCCCGATCCCCTCCCGGGGGATCGCCGTCGGCAGGGTGCGAACCCGTGGATCCAGGATCTCTGAATCCCGGGCCAGCTCCTGCATCCGCTCGGCGGCGTAGAGCAGCTCGATCAGGCGCGCCCAATGGTTGGCCAGGGTATGGTGGACCGGTTTGCCCCCCAGGGTCGCATAAAACTGCTCATAGGCCTCCTGGGCCCGCGGGGTGGCCATCCCATCCGCCGCGTTGAGACGGGCCAGGGGGGCCACGCTGTAAACCCCGCTCTCCGGACCGTCCACAAAGCCTTTCCAGCCGACGTCCTTCAGGTAACAGAACTTCACATAGCTCCAGGGCTCCACGTGCTCCGCCACATGTTTCAAATAATCCCGGACCGGGAACTTCAGGAACTCTCGCCCGCTGGGGTCCACCACCCGCAGCCATCCATCGTAGAAATTCACCCGGTTCCGATCATCCACCAGCCCCATGTAATACGTGCGATGGGTGTAAGCCTCCGAGCGGATCCATTCCACATATTGGGAGTTCTTCAGGACGATGTCTTCGAACAGCTTGAGGCTGAACAGGGCGAACTGGACGGCCCGCTCGGCCCCCGCCAGGAACGCCTCGCGGTCCTCCGGGGTCAGGGCTTTGGCGATGCCGCCGGGGAGGCCGAAAACCGGGTGGATCACCTTGCCGCCGACGCGGGTGATCAGATCCCTCAGCTGCTTGCGCACGCCGATCACCTCGCGCCCGATCTCCAGGCCGACCCGGGCGAGGACCCCCAGGACGTTGCGCTCGGCCTTCGGCGCCGTGGGGTTCACCACGAAATCCGGCCCGCCCAGGAAGTAGAAATGCAGGGCGTGATCCTCCACCATGAACGTGCAATACACCAGCTCCCGAATCTTCTTCGCCGCCGGAGGGGGATCCACCTGGTAGAGATCATCCAGGGCCTTGGTGGCCGCCATATGGTGAGCGGTGGGGCAGACGCCGCAGATCCGCGAGGTGATCTGAGGCATGTCCTCGGCAGGGCGGCCGACCGCGAACTTCTCAAACCCTCGCAGCTCCGGGACCTGGAAGTAGGCCCGCTCCACTTCCCCCTTTTCGTTCAGGAAAATATGGATCTTGCCGTGCCCTTCCAGGCGGGTGATGGGATCGATCACGATCTCGCGACGGCTCATGAGGACCTCCCTTCCCGAGCGCGCTCGCCATTCCCGACCCGCCGATGGAGCAGCGAAGCCGGGAGGCTATAGCGGTAGAACAGACCGACCGGATCCGGGATCCCTTCCAGGATGCGCTCGATCTCCGCCTCCTCGGTGGCATCCAGCAAGGAGGCCAGGGCGGAGAGGGCCTTCGCCCCGCCGTCCAGGACGCGGCTGGTGGGCCCCAGACAGCCGGTGCAGGGCATGTTGCCGGCGATGCAAGCGGCTCCGCATCCGCTCCGGGTGGCCGGGCCCAGGCAGAGCAGCCCCTGGGCCAGCAGGCATGTCTCCGGATCGATGAGGACCCGATGAGGGCGCTTGAGCTCTTTCAGGGCCAGCCGCTCGGGCTTGGTGGGCTTGCGGGGGCATTCATTGCAGAGCGCGACATCCGGGGCCAGCACGGACCCTTTCGGCGGCAGGTTTCCGGTGAGGAGCGCCTGCAGCACGCTGCGGATCAACCCCACGGGAGGCGGGCAGCCCGGGAGGTAATAGTCCACCTCGACTGTTTGATCCAGCGTCTGAACTCCCTTCCAGAAGGCCGGGAGCATGAGCATCCCCTCGTCCACTTCGATGCGCTCCTCCGGGCGCACCCGCTGGGGGTTCACCACGCTGGGGGCTTCCTCATAGACATAGCGAAGGATCTCCTCCCGGTCGAAAAGGTTCGCGAGGCCGGGGACGCCGCCTGTGTGGGAGCAGCTGCCGAAGGCGATCAGGACCTGCGCCTTGGAACGCAGAAGCCGGGCCATTTCCGCCTGCTCCGAGGTCCGGATCGCGCCGTTAATGAAGGCGGCGGCCAGCTCCCCATCCGCAAGGCGCTCCACATCCTCGCGCTTGAAATCCAGAGCCACCGGCCAGAAGGCGATCTCCACCGCCTCCACGACCCGGAGGATCTCCTCTGCCAGATCCACCACGGCCTCCTCACAGCCCCCACAGGAGGCGCACCAGTAGAAAGCGACCTTCGGCTTGCTCATGGCCGAACTCCTTCCCGAGCGGCGGGTGAAAGCTCCGGCTGGGCGGCAACAGGCAGGCGGATCGTTCCAGGGCGCGGCGCCAGGCGGAGGGGGCCCAGCCGGCGGATGGTTTCGGTGAACTCATTGGCGATTTTCTGGACGCGATCCCCTTCTGAAGCGGAGATCCAGACCAGGCGCAGGCGTTCCTCCTCAATGCCCATCTCCCGGAGGACCCGCTTCAGCAGCAGGTAACGCCGCAGGGCTTTGTAATTCCCCTCCTGGTAATGGCAATCCCCGGGATGGCACCCGCCGATGAGGACTCCATCGGCGCCATGGCGGAAGGCAGCCAGGACGAATTGAGGATCCATCCGGCCGGAGCACATGAGGCGTATGATCCGGATGTTGGGCACGTAGGTCATGCGGGCTGTCCCGGCGAGATCCGCTGCGGTGTATGTGCACCAGTTACAGAAGAAAGCCACAATGCGCGGCTCGAAACCCTGTTCACCTGCCATGGGTCGCTCAGACATAGGCCAACACTCCTTCGATCTCCTGGAAGATCTGGGCATCCTCAAAGAGATGCTGCCGGGCTGCTCCGGATGGACAGGCCGCCACACAGGTGCCGCAGCCCTTGCACAGCGCCTCGTTGATCACCGCGATCGCCCGGGCTTCATCGAACGAAATCGCATTATAGGGGCATAGGCCGATGCAGGTCTTGCAGCCCGAGCACAGCTCCTCAACAATGTAAGCGGTATTCGGCTCCAGCTCCACATAGCCTTTGTCGATCAGGGCGAGGGCCTCGGCGGCCGCCGCGCCGGCCTGGGCCACGCTATCCGGGATATCCTTGGGCCCCTGGCAGGCTCCGGCCAGGAAGATCCCGTCCGTGAACGTGGAGACCGGGGCCAGCTTGGGGTGGCGCTCCAGGAAGAAGCCCTCCTTACTGCACGAGATGTTGAACATCCGCCGCACTTCATCCGCATCTGGCTGGGACTCCAGGCCCACCGCCAGGACCACCATATCCACCGGGATGCGGCGCACCACCCCGATGAGGGTATCCTCCGCCCGGATGATCAGCTTCCCTTCTTCTTCGGGCGTGATCGCCCAATCCGTGACCTCGGCCACGCGGCCCCGGATGAAGTGCACACCCTCCTGAAGCAGGCGATCGTAGAACTCTTCGTAGCCCTTGCCGGGCGTGCGCATGTCGATGTAGAAGTTATAGACCTCGGCGCCGGTTCGCTCTTTAATGAGATGGGCCAGCTTCAGGGAATACATGCAACAGACCCGGGAGCAATAACGATTGAAGCGCTCATCCCGCGATCCTACGCAGTGGATGATCCCCACCCGCTTCGGAACACGGCCATCGCGCAATCGGACCTCGCCCCCGGTCGGCCCGGCGGCGTTCACCAGGCGCTCGACCTCCAGGGCGGTGTAGACGTTCGGGTATTTTCCGTAACCGTATTCAGGGATCCGTCGCGCGTCGAAAGCCTTGAAGCCGGTGGCCAGGATGATCGCCCCGACCTCGATCTCCTCAATCCGCTCCGGTTGCTCGAAATCAATAGCCTTACGCTCGCAAGCCTCGAGACAGGTTCGCTTGCACTTGCCGGTCTTGAACCAGATGCAGGTCTCGGGATCGATCAGCACCACGCGGGGGGTCGCCTGGGGGAAGGGGATATAGATGGGCTTGCGTTTGCCCAGGCCCAGATTGAACTCGTCCGGAAAGCGGGCGTCCTTATAAACGCAAGCGTCCACGCACTGCAGGCATCCCACGCAGAGCTCCTCGATCACATAACGAGGCTTGCGGCGGACGCGAACCCGGAAGTTCCCCACGAACCCCTCAACCTGGATGACCTCCGAATAGGTCCAGAGGGTGATGTTCGGATGGGCGGCCACGGCGGACATCTTGGGGGTCAGGATACACGCCGCGCAATCCAGGGTGGGGAAGGTCTTATCGAACATGGCCATATGGCCGCCGATGGTGGGCTCCCGTTCCACCAGGTAAACGTGTTTGCCAGCGTCTGCCAGGGTCAGAGCGGCGTGGATCCCGGCGATCCCCCCGCCAACGACCAGCACGTGATCCTTCACCGGGACGCGCCGGCGCTGCAGGGGTTCATGGAAGATCACCCGTCGGACGGCGGCGGCCACCAGAGCTTTCGCCTTCTCGGTGGCCTCCCGGGGATCCTCCGTCACCCAGCTCACATGCTCGCGGATGTTAACCATCTGGAAGAAGAAGGGGTTCTGGCCCGCCTGCTCGAGGACCCGGCGGAAAGTCGCCTCGTGGAGGAGCGGGGAACAGGAAGCAACGATCACCCGATTCAGCCGGTGTTCCCGGATATCCTCCCGGATCATCTCCTGGCCGGGGTCCGAGCACATGAACTTATACTCGCGGGCGACGACCACAAAGGGTAGCGTTTTGGCGAATTCGACCACTTCATAGACATTGACCTTCCCCGCGATGTTCAGTCCGCAATGGCAAACATAAACACCGATGCGGGGTCCTCCGTTCGGGTAGATCTCATGCCCGTGCATGAGCGCCCTCCTTCGACACCGCTGCCATCAGCCTTCCAACCGGGATCAGCAAGCGCTGCAGCCCCAGCTCGCGCGGAGGAAGACCCATCGCCATCCCGATCAGCTGCGTGAAATACAGCACCGGCATCGGGGCTACATCCGGGTAGCGTTGACGGATCTGATCCTGGTAGGCCTCCAGGTTGAACTGGCACAGCGGACATACGGTGATGATCAGATCGGCTCCCCGTCGCTGCGCTTCCCGAAGCAGCAGATAATTCAGCCGCCACCCGACCTCCGGGATGGTCCCGGTGAGGCTCCCGCCGCAACAATGGGTCTTCAGCGGCCAGCTCGCCGGCTCCGCGCCGAGGGCGCGGACAAGGTCATCCATCGTAGACGGATCATGGGGGTGGTCGAAAAGGGCGAAGGGCCGCACGATCTGACAGCCATAGTAGCAGGCGACCTTCAAACCACGAAGAGGCTGTCGCACATGACGGGTGATCTCCGGCAATCCCACATCATGAACCAGGACATCCAGCGGATGACGGATGCGGACCCTGCCCCGATAGCAATGGCCCCCTTCCTTGAGGGCGATGGCGATCTCCTGACAGAGCGTGACATCCGCGGCCAGGCATTGCTGGGCTTTGAGGAGAACCAGATAGCACGCGCTGCATGGGGCGATCAGCTGAACAGCCCCATCCGTTGGCGATCCCTGGGACTCCGCCAGAGCCAGGTTCCGCGCGGCGAGGGCGAAAGCCTGGTGCTCGTCGATGGACATATAGGCCGTGGCCCCGCAGCAATTCCAATCCGCCAGCTCCGTCAGCGGGATCCCCAAGGCCCGGAACACCGCCAGGAGGGATTCCTCGTAAGCCCGCCCGGTGCCTTTCAGCGAGCAACCCGGAAAGTAAAGGTAGCTCATGCGGCAACCTCCCGTCGTTCCACCACGCGCAACACCCGCTGCAATCCCTGGCGATCCTGAATCCCCTCCGGGCGGAGCGAGAAGCGGCCACGGCGCAACAACTTCCACCCGAGGGTGGACATGCCCGGGATGCGGAAAGGCATAGTTTGCAGGTAGAGCCTCAGGACCGTCCAGCTTTCGGTGAGACGGCCCCGGCGGCGAATCGTGTTATAGAAGAGGCGAGCCAAGACTGGGATTGGAAATCGGCGAGGATGAACGCCCTCTCGGATGGCGTAGCGCTTGAGGGCATACATGACATCCGTAATGCGGATCTGCTTGGGGCATTCGACGGTGCAGGCATAGCAGGAAGCGCACAACCAGATCGTCAGGCTACGCAGGACCTCCTGTTTGAATCCCTCCCGGACCATCGCGATAATGCGCCGCGGGGTGTAATCCATATACAAACTGAGCGGGCAGGCGCTGCTACAGGTGCCGCATTGAATACAGGACATCAGGGAAGGGGAACCACTGAGCGCGATGACCTCACGAGCGAACGAGGGATCGAGCTCGGACTCATAGCGGATGTGGCGCTCGATGGCCGCCATTCTGCGCTCCTTTCCATGAGAAAGGGAGAATCGCGCGGATTCGGATCCTTCCTCTTTCACCTTCTGATAAGCGGGGAGACAGGTCAAGTGATTTTTTTCACAACAGATAGTGATTAAAATCACAAGGATGAGAGGAGAAAGGCTTCTGTCAACGGAGTTGATTTCGCTAAGGGTTTGGGGGTAGATCGAGGACCGAAGGCCCCCGACCTAACCCCCAAACGAGGCGCCCGGTTGAATGCTTCGGCCTGCTCGATGGAGAAGAGGCGGCTCGTCTCCGGAAAGATTTCCAGGCGGGTGCGAGGACTGCAGGCGTGGAGGCGCCAGGCGCTCTCGACCGGGACCACCGGGTCTTCCGTTCCATGGGCAATCGGGGTGGGGGCGTGGATCTCAAGGTGCCGGCCGGATTTTTTCAAACCCGCTCGCGACAGATTAAATTATAGATTATCATTAAAAATCACAACCCGGAGGTTTTCGAGCGGGGTCAGGCATGGAAGGCGCCCAGCCCGGCTCGAATTGATCTCTCTATCCTATAGTCCTCCCGACGAATGCGGGTCATGGCTCGAAGAGAGGCCGAATGAAAGGCGCTGAGTTGTCCCCTGAAGGGCAGATCCAAGGTAATTCCTGCTTCCCGCTCTCTTCAGATCTATCTCTGAACCGACAGGGCCTGAAAATTTCGGAGAGGGCGCGATGATCGAACGGAAGAGGACAGAGTTCAGAGATCCCGTGGTCATCGCCGCCCACGAGTTGTTACAGACCGCGGTCGCCTGGCTCGGGGCGGATCGAGGATGGCTGGCGGCAAACCCGGGATGGCTGGGATCCTCTGAGATGCTCCTGGCTGGGGAACGGGAGGAGGAGCATACGGGGGCTTCCCATATTCTGCGCCTGCCCCTTGAAGAGGCGGGCGCGGAGATCGGCGAGCTGGGGCTGATTTGGACCTCGGAGCCTGCCCCAGAGGTTCGGAATCCCCCGGTTCTGCAGGCGCTTCGTCGGATGGCGCTGGCGCTTCTTCGACTGGCCCGGGAACAGCAGGCCTCCCGTCGTTTGCTTCATGTGCAGGAACAGGAGCTCTGCCGCATTGTCCTCGATATCCACGACGGCCCGGTCCAGGAGATCTTCGCCGCCCTCTCGCAAATTCAGCTTTTGTTGAGGGCCGGGCGGCTTAGCCAGACCGCCCGCCGTCGTCTCGAACAGGCAGCCGAGCTTCTGGAGCGCGCCCTTACGGAGATTCGAACGTTCATCGGCGCCTTTCGGCCCCCGGAGTTTGAGACCCGGCCGCTGCTGGCGATGGTCCACGGGCTGATCCTCCAGCACGAAGTTCTCACTGGCCATGAGGTGCACCTGGAGGTAGAAGGAGCGCTCCCGACGCCGCCGCTTCCGGTGAAAATCGCCCTTTACCGATTGTTGCAGGAGGCCCTGAACAACGCCGCGCGCTACTCCGGCGTAACTCGTTACACGGTCCGGCTGCGAGGGGAACCTCAGGGCCTCTGGCTGGAGGTCCGGGATGAGGGTCGGGGATTTGCTCCGGAGTTCTATCTGGCGAATCCTTCTCCTGAGGCGATGCGCCATTTTGGTCTGCGGGGCATGAGGGATCGGGCAGAGTTGCTGGGCGGGCGGTTTGAGATCGAAAGCGCCCCAGGCCAGGGCACTTCGATTCGGGTGTGGTTGCCATGTTGAAGTCGAAGGGGAAAAGCATGGTTTCCCATCGGATTCGTGTCGTGCTGGCCGATGATCATCCTCTGGTGCTGGAAGGCCTGCAGGCGATGCTCCGGGCAGAGAAGGACATCGAGGTGGTCGCGGCTGTGACCGATGGGACGGAGCTGATCTCCCTCGTCAGGCATCATCGTCCGAATGTGGTGGTCCTGGATCTCCAGATGCCGGGCCTGCCGGGATGGGATTGTCTGGAGGCCATCCGCCGGGCCAGCCCGGGAACCCGGGTCCTGATCCTCACGGCTTTCGGGGATGGGGAATTCATCCAGATGGCGATTGAGCGGGAGGCGGATGGCTTCGTGCTGAAGACAGATCCGCCTCAGCAGACTTTGGCCGCGATCCGACAGGTGGCCCAGGGGCATCTGGTATTTCCACAGGCAGCGCGTCGCTGGCTCCGCCGGCAGCCCCCGGAAGGGCTGGAAGCCCTCACAGAGCGAGAGCGAGAGATCCTCGCCCTGGTCGCCGAAGGCCTGACCAACACTCAGATCGCCCGGCGCCTCAATGTTCAGATTGCCACCGTGAAATTCCACCTTCAGAACATCTTCCAGAAGCTGGGCGTTCGCAACCGCACAGAGGCTGCGCGTTTCTACCTCACCGCGCACTGGGGCCGTCCCTCCATTGGCAAATAAGTCCGCCCGGGCGGACCCCTGCCGCCCATCCTTCCGGTTTCCCCTGAAAGTGTGGAACGGAGCAGGCCACAGGGGGCAGCCGCTCCGGCCCAAGCGCTCTCAGGATACTCCGGATCCATTCGCCGCTTCCTCGCAAACTCCCTCAGAGCCAAAATCTATGCCTCCCCTAATGATCCAAAGGGGGTTATGAAGGGGAGGAAAGCGATCGATCCCCGACTTCCGGCGAGGTCCCCCTCGACGGATGGCGAGGGATCCAAACTCTCCCCCCAGATAGCTTCAAATCCTCCGAAAAGCTATTGTGGGCTTCTTCACGAACGCATACGATCGAAGCACAAGCGGCAAACCCGAAAACTGAAGCGATGGGAGAAACCGAAAGCATGCGCCATCAGGAGGACCTGATGTCCATGATGCTGGAGCAGGTGGAGATTCGAGGAGCAGTGGATGGGCCCTTCACGGAGATCCTGACCCCTGAAGCGATGGCTTTCCTGGCATGGCTGGCTCGCGCCTTTGAGGAGGAACGGCAGCGGCTGCTCGCCCGGCGTCGGGAGCGCTACGCTCGCATCGCCGCAGGGGAGCGGCCGGCCTTTCCCTCTGAAACCCGGAGGATCCGGGAGGCGGAGTGGCGGGTTGCCCCGCCGCCGAAAGATTTGACGAATCGGCACGTGGAGATCACGGGGCCAGCGGACCGGAAGATGATCATCAATGCCCTGAACTCCGGAGCCCAGGTCTTCATGGCCGATTTCGAGGACGCCAATGCCCCTACATGGAGAAACATGCTCCAAGGCCAGGCGAACCTTTATGAAGCCATCCGACGAACCATCCGTTATATAGCGCCGGATGGCCGGGAATACCGCTTGGCGGAGGAAACAGCAACTCTGGTGGCGCGTCCGCGGGGGTTGCATCTCAATGAACCGCGCATGCAGGTCGAGGGCCGGCCCATTGCGGCGGCGCTCTTCGACTTCGGGCTCTTCGTCTTCCACAACGCCCGCGAGCTGATCGAGCGGGGAAGCGGCCCTTATCTGTATCTGCCGAAACTGGAAAGCTATCACGAGGCTCGCTTCTGGAATCAGCTCTGCGAAGCGGCGGAGGATCAGCTGGGTCTTCCCCGTGGGGCCATCCGGGTCTCCGTGCTGATCGAGCATCTCCTGGCCGCCTTCGAGATGGAGGAGATCCTCTACGAGCTGCGCGATCGGATCACTGCCCTGAATCTGGGACGCTGGGATTACATCTTCAGCATGATCAGGGTCTTTGCCCACGATGCGGCCATGATCCTTCCTGATCGCAATCGCCTGACCGTGCCCGCCACGCCTTTCCTGCAGGCGGCCGCCCGGCTGCTGGTGCAGACCGCCCATCGGAGGGGCGCTTACGCCATTGGGGGGATGTCCGCTTATATCCCCCGCCGGGATCCGGTCGCGAACGAACGGGCCTTTGCTGAGGTGCGAGCTGATAAGACCTGGGAGGTCCGGCTGGGGTTTGATGGCGCCTGGGTGGCCCACCCCGGGCTCGTGCCGGTGGTTCAGGAGATCTTCCAAAACGCCTTGAGGGGGCCGAATCAGATCCACCATATCCCGGAGGGCGAAGTGACGCCGGAAATGCTGCTCCGGGTTCCGGAAGGCCCGATCACGGAAGCGGGCCTGCGGAACAACATCTCCGTAGCGCTGCAGTATTTGGGAGCCTGGCTGGCCGGCCGGGGCGCGGTGGCGATCTTCGACCGGATGGAGGACACCGCCACAGCGGAGATCGCCCGCTCGCAGATCTGGCAATGGCGTCATCACGGCGCGCGTCTGGACGATGGACGCCGGGTGGATCGGACGCTCTATCGCGCCCTTCGAGAGCAGGAGCGCGCCGCCTTAGAAGCAGAGGTGCCGGAGGAAAACACCCGTTATCGGGAAGCCCAGGCGTTGCTGGATCTCCTGGTAGAGGCGGATTCCTTCATTCCCTTCCTCACCGGGCCTGGAATGAGCTACCTGATGGAATGAGCGTGGCAAAGCGGGTTGTTGGGGGTGGGGCGGGCATCAAAGGCACCCGCCCCATCCTCCCCAAGATCATCAAAACATGGAGGGGCTCATGGGGCGCAATGGCACGGAATGGATGGCGGAGGTGGAGACGCTGGAGCAAAAGTGGGCCACCGATCCACGGTGGCGGGGCATCCATCGGGATTACACCGCGCAGGATGTCATCCGCCTGCGGGGATCCGTGCGGATCGACTACACACTGGCTCGCCGAGGGGCTGAGCGCCTGTGGCGGCTGCTGCAGGATGAGCCCTATGTGGCCACCTTCGGCGCGTTGACCGGCACTCAGGCGGTGCAGATGGTTCGCGCCGGGCTCAAGGCCATTTACGTCAGCGGCTGGCAGGTGGCCGCCGACGCCAACCTCGCCGGCCAGACTTACCCGGATCAGAGTCTTTACCCGGTCAACAGCGTGCCGGCGCTGGTCCGCCGGATCAACAATGCCCTGTTGCGGACGGATCAGATCGAATGGCTGGAGGGGCAGGTCCAGCGCGACTGGCTGGTTCCGATCGTCGCCGATGCCGAGGCGGGATTCGGCGGGGTCATCCACGCGTTTGAGCTGATGAAGGCGATGATCGAAGCCGGCGCGGCGGGCGTGCATTTTGAAGATCAGCTGGCCGCGGAGAAGAAATGCGGCCATCTTGGCGGAAAAGTTCTGGTCCCCACGGGCCAGTTCATTCGCATCCTGAACGCCGCCCGGCTGGCCGCGGATGTCCTGGATGTGCCCACCCTGCTCATCGCCCGCACCGACGCATTAAACGCCACGCTGCTGACCAGCGATATCGACGAACGCGACCGTCCCTTCCTCACGGGCGAGCGAACCCGGGAGGGCTATTTCGTGGTGCGTGGCGGGCTGGAAAGCGCGATCGCCCGGTCTCTGGCCTACGCGCCCTATGCGGATCTGCTCTGGTTTGAGACCTCACGGCCGGATCTGGAGGAAGCGCAGCGCTTTGCGGAGGCGATCCACGCCCGGTTCCCCGGCAAATGGCTGGCTTATAACTGCTCCCCCTCGTTTAACTGGCGCCGCCATCTGGATGAAGGAACCATCTCCCGTTTCCAGCGCGAGCTGGCTGCGATGGGTTATAAATTCCAGTTCATTACCCTGGCAGGCTGGCATCTCCTCAACCTGCATACCTTCGGGCTGGCCCGCGCCTATCGGCGGGAGGGAATGCCGGCATATGTGCGGCTGCAGGAGGCGGAATTTGCCCAGGAGGCTGAGGGCTACACGGCCGTCCGCCATCAGCGGGAGGTCGGAACCGGCTACTTCGATGCGGTGGTGACCGCGGTCTCCCGTGGGGCCACGGCCACCATTGCGCTGGCCGGCTCCACCGAAGCCGAGCAGTTCAGTCGATGAGGCGCCGCCCGGGGTATTAGAGGTGGCGTGGAACAGGCGCACAATACGAAGGCGCCCCGGGCCTTTTAAACTCATAGCCCGGGGCGCCTGGGGAAGGTGGCGAGGGTGGGACTCGAACCCACAACCCGCCGATTATGAGCCGGCTGCTCTGCCACTTGAGCTACCTCGCCAGACCTATGAAAAATTATAAACTAGGGAAAGACCCTCGTCAAAGAGGCTTGCTGCCTCAGGCGGAACTCCTCGGCGAGCCTCCAAGCCCTCCAGAAAGGGAGAAAGCTGAGCCCCGAGGCTCTCAAGAGCCGACCTCGTCTCCTTTATCAGCGGGCGACACCTCTTCCACTCCAGCTCAAACCCCTATGTATGGCGGAACAGATGACGAAACCGCAGGTAATCTGTCAGGCGCACAGCGAGCTCATGATCAATGAAGGCCGGCCGAATATCCCCCACACGTTCCTCATGCGCTGCAATAAATGAATGTTAAACATGCCAGCGGGGCCCAAATTGCAACTTCATCCCTTCAGAGAGCAGGTCCCAGCAAGCCCGCAAGGCCTCAAAGTAACGCTCGGGCGCCGGGCCTTCCAACGAGATATCAATAAACGTAAGTACCAGAGGTTGTGGCCCGCCGACGAGCTGAATGCCGAATTAAGGAAGGCCCGGCGGACGCCAAAGCGGGCCTTCAAGAGCTCCAGGCAGGCCATCGCAGCTTTCCACACATTGTCCGTCGATCCTCCAGGTTTTCCATCGCGATCATGATCCTTCACCACGGAGCAGGATGGGGCAAGGTCTGACCAGCAGCAACGAGCCTTAGCCCAGCTCATCCCAATCGATCTTCGGCAGGCCGTAGAGGCCGGCTTTCAGAACCTTCAGGGAGAGCAGGGCGCATTTGATGCGAGCCGGCCCCAGAGGGATCCCTAGCATCTCCAGGATATCCTCCCGGGTCAGCTGGCGGGCTTCCTCCACTGTAGCCCCTTTAATCCGCTCCGTTAGCATGGAGGCTGACGCCTGACTGATCGCGCAGCCCTTCCCTGAGAACCGCACATCCACAATCCGCCCGTCCTGTACCTTCAGATCGATGCGGATCCGATCCCCACAGAGCGGGTTGTCATCTTCATAAGAAATATCCGCATCCGGGAGCTCGCCATAATTGCGAGGGTTCTCATAATGGTCCAGAATCATCTCCCGATAGAGATCTTCCATTGCCCCTTGCCTCTCAAGGTAGATGAAGGCCGTTGGCCCCAGCCCCCCTCCTCTAGGACCCTCCGGGCATATTCAGGGGTGAAAAGTGCTGAAGACGGCCCTCTACTCCTTCACGCTAGAAGGGATCCACACTCATCATACCATGGCCTTTCCATATTCCCTATTTCAGGCGATAACTCTTTTCCTGCCCTCCGGACCCTGGGCCTGATGGGGGCTCCAATCGGCGGAACAAGCTCCCTCCGCACAAACAACAAGGCCATCCGCCGGCGGTTGCCAGAATTGGCGCTACTGGCGGCCAATGGGTTGCTCTAGCTGGCTGCGGTGCTGCCGCTGATGCCCGCCGGCTTCTGGGATGGGCCGCTCCGGGCTTCACCAGGGCGGCTACTGGGGGAGACTGGAGTCAGTGAGATTTCCTAAAGATTTCCCACGGAACGGGCGAATGGTGCACCGCTGTCTGAAAGCCCCCCAAAGGCCTTTCCGACCACCTCATAGGCCCTAAGAAGCCCATATTTTGTGAAAAAGCGCAGGGGACCGGAGAACCCTCTGGCAAATCCCTTTTGCATTCATCAACCAAAGTTAGCGAAAAGTGGAGTTAATAACGCTAGTGTTATGCTTCTCATTATTGTGAATAATGCAACAAATGGTTAAATTATTATAACCATTGTGAGCATATCAACTTGACAAAGAAATAATCTCTTCCAAAATTATTGATGGGAATCATTCCTCCAGGGAGTGGGCAAGATTACTAAGGAAGATTTCCGCCCTTCAAGCCGACCGCTTAGCGGAGCTCCCATCGTCCTAAGCACCTAACGGGAATTCGAGAACCCACTTACCCTGACGGATGCGAATCATCCCAGTTTGCTCCTTAAAGCAGGTTTTCCCTTCCGCAAGAAAGGAGGTCCGTCATGGTGGAGATCCCCAAGGACAAACTCCTCTGGATCTACGAGCGGATGCGCTTAATCCGCGCTTTTGAGGATCGAGTGGCCGAGCTGTTTGCCGAAGGTCGGCTCCCCGGGTTCGTCCATCTTTATGCGGGAGAAGAGGCCATCGCCGTCGGAGTTTGCGCACATCTCACCGACCGGGATTACATTACTTCCACCCATCGAGGGCACGGGCATTGCATTGCCAAGGGTGTGGATGTGAAGGAGATGATGGCCGAACTCTTCGGCAAAGCCACCGGATCCTGCAAAGGGAAGGGAGGCTCCATGCACATCGCGGATGTCTCTAAAGGCATGCTGGGGGCCAATGGGATCGTCGGAGGGGGCGGCCCTCTGGCCTGCGGCGCGGGGCTCTCCGCGAAAGTCCGCGGCACGGATCAGGTGGCGGTCTGCTTCTTTGGGGATGGTGCCGCCGAGCAGGGAACGATGCATGAATCCATGAACCTCGCAGCAATCTGGAAGCTCCCTGTGATCTTCGTATGTGAGAATAACCTCTACGCCGAATCCACACCCTGGACCTACCACGGTGCCACTCGAGGGAGCTTCGCTGACCGGGCTTCCGCTTACAACATGCCGGGGGTGCTGGTGGATGGTACCGATGTTTTCGCCGTTTACGAAGTGGCGGGGGAGGCTGTCGCTCGCGCCCGCCGGGGGGAGGGACCTACCCTGATTGAGACCCGTGCGTTTCGTTATTACGGCCACTTCCAGGGCGATCCGCTCACTTACCGAACCCCGGAAGAGGAGGCCAGCTATCGGGCGAAGGATCCGATTGAGCAATTTAAAAAGCGGGTCCTGGAACGTCGCCTCCTGAGCGAGGAAGAGCTGCGGATGATTGATGAGAAGGTTTCCCGCCTGATCGATGAAGCGGTCCGTTTTGCGGAGAAAAGCCCTTACCCCTCGGTCGAGGAGTGCCTGACCGATGTATATGTAGCCTATCCGCTGGAGGAGGTGAAGCCATGGCCGCGCGCACTCTGACCTTTCGCGAGGCGATCAATGAGGCCATTCGGCTGGAAATGCGGCGGGATCCGACTGTGGTCTTGATGGGGGAGGATGTGGCCGGCGGCGCCTCGATCCCTCATGTTGAGGGAAAAGGGGAGGAAGCTTGGGGAGGGGTGCTGGGGGTCACAAAGGGTTTAGCGAAGGAGTTCGGACGCCAGCGGGTCCTGGATACCCCGATCAGCGAGTCGGCCTTTATCGGGGCCGCAGTGGCCGCGGCGGCCACCGGGCTGCGGCCAATCGCCGAGTTGATGTTTGTGGATTTCTTCGGCGTTTGCATGGACCAGATCTTCAACCAGGGAGCCAAGTTGCGCTACATGTTCGGCGGCAAAGCTCAGGTCCCGATGGTGATCCGAACGATGATCGGGGCCGGCTTCCGGGCCGCGGGCCAGCACTCCGGCTGCCACTACTCCGTCTTCACCCACATGCCGGGCCTCAAGACCGTCGTCCCCTCCACCCCCTATGATGCCAAGGGACTCCTGATCTCCGCGATCCGGGATCCGGATCCGGTGATCTTTTTCGAGCACAAATTGCTCTACGATATGAGCGGGGAGGTTCCCGAAGGCGAATACACTATCCCGCTGGGGGTGGCGGACATTAAGCGACCGGGGCGGGATGTGACCGTGGTGGCAATCGGCCGTATGGTCCATTTCGCCCTTGAGGCCGCCCAGCGCCTGGCAGGGGAGGGGATTGAGGTCGAGGTGATCGATCCACGGACCCTCTCCCCGCTGGATGAGGAAACGATCGTCAACTCGGTGAAGAAAACCCATCGCCTGGTTGTAGTGGATGAGGACAACCCTCGCTGTAGCGTGGCGACGGACATCGTGGCCATGGTCACCCAGCACGCCTTCGAGTATCTGGATGCCCCGCCGCGCATGGTCACCGCCCCGCATGCGGTGGTCCCCTTCAGCCCGGTTCTGGAGGATTTCTATGTTCCCAGTCCAGAGCGGATCATGGCGGCCGTGAAATCTCTGGTGGCATAGTTCCCTACCACTTCATTGAGCCATGATTCTGGGATTCGGGGGGGCTGGTCTTGGGAAAGCGAGTGGCCCTCCCCCTGGGCCGCAGGGCTCCATCCATACACTCTTCCCTCAGCGAAAACGCGTTAAGCATTGAGGGCCGGGAGAAGGGAGAAAGAATGTTTGGGGGGTGCGGGGCTGGGGGCCTTTCGCCTCCAGCCCCGCACCCCAAACCCCCAAAAAGGAAGTTCTTGACATGAAGCATAAGCATCCGTGTGTAGGGATCATTGCGAATCCGGCCTCAGGGAAGGACATCCGTCGCCTTGTAGCTTACGGGTCAGTGTTTGATAACAATGAGAAGGTGAACATTCTGCGTCGGGTGCTGCTGGCGCTGGAGGCTGTAGGCGTTCGACAGGTGATCTTCATGCCGGATTACTGCGGGTTGGGATGGCGCGCCCTGGATGGTCTTCGGCTCTCCCTGGAGGTAGATTTCCTAGATATGCCCGTGCAGGCCAACGAGCAGGACTCTATTGAGGCCGCGCGTCGCTTCTGTGAAATCGGGGTGGATTGCATCGTCACCCTTGGAGGGGACGGGACGAACCGGGCGGTCGCAAAGGGCTGTGGAGATTTACCTCTTGTCCCCATCTCAACAGGGACCAACAATGTTTTCCCCTATATCGTTGAAGGAACGATTGCCGGGCTGGCGGCCGGCTTGATCGCGACAGGCGCGGTCGATCCCAAGATCGTGACTTTCCCCACCAAGCGCCTCGAGCTCTATCTGGTCTCTGGTGAACGAAATCCCCCCTCCGAAGAGGACCTGGTGGATATCGCCTTAATCGACGTGGCCATCTGCACCGATTTGTTTATTGGAAGTCGGGCCCTGTGGGATCCAAAGCACATCCGCTCCGTCATCCTGGCAAGGGCCCAGCCGGGAAGCATCGGTCTGTCCGCGCTGGGCAGCTGTTTGCATCCCCTCGATGCACAGGACCCCTTCGGAATGTATGTGGAGCTTGGAGAGGGGGGGCGACCGATTTTAGCGCCTATTGCCCCCGGCTTGATCCTCCCCATCCCTGTACGTCAGTATCAGCTTCTCGCCCTGGGAGACGAGATCTCATTGAATTCAGGCCCATGCACGGTGGCTCTGGATGGGGAACGATCGATCGAAGTCAGCAGGGATCTGCACGTGCATGTTCGTCTGACCAATCACGGGCCGCGCGTGGTAGATATCCGGAGGTGTTTGGCGGAGGCTGCCCGCGTGGGGGGCTTCCGATTAGAGGGCATCAAAGAGAGTTCCTGAGATGGTGCAGTCTGCGGGAAGCAGCCCGCGCTTCACGATACTTCCCCGCACTGGTTCGCAATGCAGGGAAGTATAAGTAAGGGAAAGAATCTGGGCGTAGAGGGGCAGGCCGCTGCGTCCACCCGCAAAGGTTTTGATCTCCTATGAGCGTCTCAAGAAAGGAGGCTGCCATGGCTCTTGCTAAAGAAGAGCTGATCAAGCTGTATCGATCGATGGTCCGGATCCGCACATTTGAGGAAACCGTCGCCGAGTTGTATTGGGAGGGGAAAACCCCCGTTTTCAACATTGCTGCCGGACCGATTCCTGGGGAGATGCATCTCTACAGCGGGGAGGAGGCCATCGCCATAGGCGTCTGCGCGCATCTCCGCCCGGACGATTTCGTTGCGGGCACGCATCGCTCCCACGGGCACCTCATCGCGAAGGGTGGAGATCTGAAGCGGCTGATGGCCGAGCTCTTCGGCAAGAAGACCGGGTTGTGCCAGGGGAAGGGAGGCCACATGCATCTCTTCGATGCCGCCCTTCACTTCGGTTGCGGCGGCATCATCGGCGGGGGCATCCCCCATGCAGTGGGGGCCGCTCTTGCCTTCAAGATGCAAGGGCGGGATAACGTGGCAGTGGCCTTCTTTGGCGAGGGCGCGGCCAACATCGGCGCTTTCCACGAGAGCCTGAACCTGGCGGCGATCTGGAAACTGCCGGTGGTCTTCATCTGCGAGGACAACCTCTATGCGATCTCCGTCCCCAAGGCCAAGTCCACCGCCGTTCGATCCAATGCCGAACGGGCGGCGGGATACGGTATGCCGGGCGTGCAGATCGATGGCATGGACGTGATGGCGGTTTACGAGGCCGCTGGGGAAGCCATCGCTCGGGCCCGCCGCGGCGAAGGACCCTCGCTGATCGAATGTTTGTGCTATCGCTATCGAGGGCACTTCGAAGGGGATCCTCAGGTTTACAAGCCGAGCGGCGAGGAGGATGAGTGGCGGAAAAAGGATCCGATCCCTCGCTTCGCCGATCGGCTGATTCGTGAGGGGATCCTCACGCAAGCCGACGTGGAGCGCATTCAGCAAGAAGAGACCTCCCTGGTCCAGCAGGCGGTCGAATTCGCACGCCAGAGCCCTTACCCGGAGCCCACGGAGGCCCTTCAGCATGCCTTCGTCTGATCTCTAGATCGAGGAGGTGAACCATGGGCCAGCGAATCATCCCCATGTATCAAGCCATTGCGGAAGCCATCCGGCAGGAGATGGAGCGGGATCCCTCGGTCTTCGTGATGGGCGAAGACGTGGGGGTCTATGGGGGCATCTTCGGGGCTACCCATGAACTGTGGAAGCACTTCGGCGACGAACGGGTTCGGGATACGCCGATCTCCGAGATGGGTTTTGTGGGTGCAGCTGTCGGCGCTGCCCTGGAGGGCATGCGCCCCATCGCGGAGGTGATGTTCGCGGACTTCATCGGCGCCTGCTTCGATCAGGTCCTCAATCATATGTCTAAGATCACTTACATGTCGGGCGGCCAGCTGAAAGTCCCGATGGTGCTCATGACGGCGATCGGTGGGGGCTACAATGACGCCGCCCAGCATTCCCAGTGTCTATACAGCCTCTTCGCCCATCTCCCTGGCCTGAAGGTGGTCGTCCCCTCCACCCCCTATGACGCTAAGGGGTTAATGATCCAGGCCATTCGGGACGATAACCCTGTCATCTATTGCTTCCATAAAGGGCTGATGGGGTTGCCCTGGATGACGATCCTGGAGGCCACCTGGGCACCGGTGCCGGAGGAGCCTTATACGATCCCCTTCGGCGTGGCGGACATTAAGCGCGGGGGCAAGGATATGACGATTGTGGCGGTGGCCATGATGGTCCATCGGGCTCTTGAGGCCGCCGAGATGCTGGCCAAGGAAGGGATCGAGGTCGAGGTCATCGACCTGCGCACCCTTGTGCCGCTGGACAAAGAGGCCGTGATTCATTCGGTGAAGAAGACCCATCGGTTGCTGGTGGTCGATGAGGATTACAGGAGCTTTGGCTTGTCCAGCGAGATCGTGAGCCTGGTCGTGGAGGAGGCCCTGGAATACTTAGACGCTCCCCCTCGGCGATTGGCAGTGCCGGATGTCCCGATCCCCTATAGCGATCCACTGGAGGATTTCGTGATCCCCAGCGCAGCGCGGATCGCCCAGGTGGTGCGGGAGATGGTCGCCCGCTAGGGAGATGAGCGGCTGCCATGAGCGATCCAGACGACTGGCGGCGGACGCTTTTTCAAGTAACGCAGCGGGCTGCCTAAGCGCTCTTCCTTCCCCCTTCCCTGCAGCCCAAAGGGCCGTAAGGGAGGGGGGAAGTTTTATATCTGGGAGTCAGTGGAGCTGCGGAAAGTGGCCTCGCTGACCCCCAAATTCCCTGGAACCGTAAAGATTTCTTCTTGAGGTGGAAGGAGATGGCCACGAAGATCATCATGCCTAAGCTGGGTATGGCGATGACGGAAGGGGCGGTTGTGAAATGGATTAAGCGCGATGGTGAGACGGTGAATAAAGGCGAACCCCTTGTCGTGGTCATGAGCAAGAAGATCAGTTATCAGATCGAGGCCCCCGCATCGGGAATCGTGCGCCACATCGTTCGGGAGAAGGAGACCCGTCCGGTCGGCGCGGTGATCGGATATATCCTGGAACCGGGAGAGGAGATGCCGGAGATCCCAGCCCCTCCGCCGCCCCCTGTGGAAAAGGTGGGGGCCCCGGCCCCTGCCCCCACACCCACGCCTGCTCCCGCACCTGCTCCCTCTCCGCCAGAAGCCCAGCCTTTCATCCTGGCCTCCCCGGCCGCTCGACGGCTGGCCCAGGAGCACGGCATCGACCTCGCCCGGGTGAAAGGGACGGGCCCCGGGGGGCGGATCAGTGAGCGAGATGTGCTGGCTTATCTGGAGGCGCTCAGGGCGGCCCCGGCTGGACGCAGCATCCCCTTTATCGGGATACGGCAGGCGATCGCCCAGCGCATGGTGGAGAGCCTGCAAACCATGGCCCAGGTCACCCTCATGACCGAGGCCGACGTCACCGAACTGGTCCGCCTGCGCGAGCGGTTACGGAAGCGGTTCGAGGTCAGCTACACGGACCTGATCATCAAAGCCGTGGCTGTTGCCCTCCGGGAGCACTCTCAGCTGAACGCGACGCTGGTTGGGGAGGAGATCCGCCTGCTTCCGGAGATCCACATCGGGATGGCGGTCGCCCTCGAGGATGGCCTGCTCGTCCCGGTGATCCGCGACGCAGACAAGAAATCGTTAGAAGAGATCGCCCGGGAAACCAAGCGCCTAGCAGAGGCGGCTCGGGCAGGAACCCTCACGGTAGACGAGGTCACCGGAAGCACTTTCACAATCACGAACCTGGGGATGTATGACATCGACGGCTTCACCCCCATCATCAACCCTCCGGAATGCGCCATCCTGGGAGTTGGGCGGATTGTGGAGAAGCCAGCCATCTACGAGGACGAGATCGTGAAACGTTCGATGATGACGCTTAGCCTGACGTTTGATCATCGGCTGGTGGATGGTGCCCCAGCTGCCGCGTTCCTTCAACGGGTGAAGGAGTTGCTGGAGACGCCTTCTTTAATTTTTGCACCTTGAGGAAGCAGGATGGATGCAGACCTGATCCTCATCGGAGGAGGGCCAGCCGGCCTAGCGGCCGCGCAACGGGGGCGGGAGCGCGGGGCTCGCGTGATCATGATCGAGCGGGAGCATGTGGGGGGGATGTGCCTACATCGGGGCTGTGTTCCAACCGTCGCCAGTATGGAGCAAGCGGGCCAACGTCGACGGGCCCGGGAAGCCCCCTTCGGGGGGATTGGATTGCACTTGGCGGAGTCGGACTTCGAAGCCATGCGTCTGGAACGGGAGCGGGTGATCCAGCGGGTCCAGCGCATGCTGTATGCCCAGCTGGAACAAAGCGGTGTCCAGATGGTGCGGGGGGAGGCCCGGCTCGTGGGGAGGGATGTGGTTGAGGTGGAGACTCCTGAGGGACGTCGTCAGATCCTCCGAGCCCCGCGGATCCTCGTGGCCACTGGGTCGCGCTTCGCCCTCCCGGATTGGCCGGGCATCCGCGATCCCGGCGTTCTGACCACGGATCACGTCCTGGGCCTCCATCGGCTGCCTTCCAGCCTGTTGATCGTGGGGGGCAACTTTATCGGGGTGGAGTGGGCGGTCTTCTTCCACACCTTCGGAACCCAGGTCATCCTTGTGGAGGAAAGCCCCCAACTGCTTCCTGGGGAGGATCCAGAGATCGCGGATGCCCTTCATTTTGTGCTCGAGGAAGCCGGTGTTCGGATCTTTTTGGGCTTCCGTGTTCGAGCGATTCGGAACACTTCGGAAGGTCAGAAGCAGCTGGAGGGAGCCGATGGGGCGCTCTCGCCGCCAGCAGATCAGGTTCTGGTCGCGGATCCCCGTCGGCCCTCGCCGCCGGAGGCCCAGGGCTTATCCCTTCGAACTTCCGCAGAAGCCCTGGCGGTGGATGATCGCCAGCAAACTCCTATCCCCGGCGTATTTGCCGCCGGAGATGTGACCGGCGGATGGATGCTTTCCCATCACGCCCGGGCTCAGGGATGGATCGCCGCGGAGAATGCGCTGGGCGGGCAGGCCGTCTATGAACCCCGCTGGATCCCCCGGGCCTATCACACCGCTCCAGAAGTGGGGGCGGTGGGGCTGACCGAGCCGGAAGCTGGCTCCTATGGGGATGTGGTGATCGGGCGGGCGGACTTCGGGTTGAGCGCCCGTGCCCTCACAATGGGCCAGCCGCTGGGGCTGGTGAAGGTGATCGCCCAAAAACCTTACGGCAAGTTAATCGGGGTGCATCTTCTGGGGCCTGGAGCCACCGAATTGATCACGACCGCCGCCCTGGCCCTTCGCCTGGAAGCTCTGGTGGAAGATCTGGCCCGCCTGATCCCGCCTCATCCTACCCTTAGCGAAGCCCTGGTCGAAGCCGCTCAGGATGCCTGGAGGCAGCTCGAATGAGCCGCGTGACCGTCCTCCGGCTGGGGAGGGTGGACTATCCCTGGGCGCATCAATTCCAGCGACGATGGGTCCAGGCTCGTCGGGAGGAGCGGGTGGAGGATTTGCTCCTGGTGGTGGAACATCCCCCGGTGATCACCTTTGGGAGGGGCGGAGGCCAGGAGGACCTTCAGGTCACCCCAGGGCTTCTCCAGCAGATGGGGGTTCGTATTGTGCAGACGGAGCGAGGAGGCCGGGCCACTTATCATGGCCCGGGCCAGCTGGTTTTTTACCCGATTCTCAAACTGGGGACCCCCGCTCGCCCGGAGGATCCCCATGCCTATCTCTGGAAGCTGGAGGAAACAACGATTCGATGTCTGGAGCAGTTTGGCATCCAGGCGGGGCGCAAGGAGGGTTTGCCTGGAGTATGGGTCGGGGAGGAAAAAATCGCAGCCATTGGGATCGCCATTCAGGAGGGTATCACGTATCATGGCCTGGCGTTGAACGTAGATCCTGACCTCTCCCATTTCCGGTGGATTGTCCCCTGCGGCCTGGCGGACAAAGGGGTGACTTCCATGGCCCGCCTCCTGGGCCATCCTGTTGAGCCGGGAGCAGCGGAGGCAGCTTTCCTGGAGGCTTTCTCTCGAATTTTCCGCGTAACGCTGGAGCGTGGCTTCCAGGAAGCCCCCTGGCTGATCGCCCCGCCGCCGATGGGGGAACGGATCGAAGATCTCTACGATATGTTCCATGCCTTAAGGCTTCACACAGTCTGTGAGGAAGCCCTGTGCCCGAATATCGGTGTCTGCTGGGGGGAGGGGACGGCCACCTTTATGGTTCTGGGGGATACCTGCACACGACATTGCCGCTTCTGCGCGATCAGCAGCGGACGTCCCTTGCCGCCGGATCCAGCGGAGCCAGAGCATCTCGCGGAGGCAGCCGCCCGAATGGGGCTCTCCCATGTGGTGATCACGATGGTCGCCCGCGATGATCTCCCTGATGGAGGAGCCACCCATCTGGCTCGAGCTATCGCCGCGGTGCGCCGTCGCCTGCCCCATGCGACGGTTGAGGTTCTGATCTCGGATCTGGGCGGTTCCCTGAAAGCCCTGAGGCAAGTGGTGGAAGCCCATCCGGATGTCCTGGCCCACAACCTGGAGACAGTCCCTCGGCTTTATTCGGTGATCCAGCCGCAGAAAGATTATCGCCGTTCCCTGAGCGTTCTGGAATGGGCCAAACGGGCGGGCCTTTTAACCAAGTCCGGGTTGATCCTGGGGATGGGGGAAACCCGTGGAGAGGTCCTCGAGGTGTTGCGAGATCTGCGACGGGTGGGATGTGACATTCTGACCCTGGGTCAATACCTGCAACCCATCTCCCGCAACCGGCCGGTGGTTGAGTATATTCATCCGGAGGAGTTCGCCTGGTATGCCGAGGTCGCGGAGGCGCTCGGCTTCCGGGCTGTAGCTGTGGGTCCTCTGGTTCGCAGCTCCTATCGAGCGGCCTCCCTGCTTCACCATGCCCTTCGCGTGAACGGTGGGGGGCCTCAGCGATTCACTTGCCCGGCGGAGGCGAAGCCCCCTGTAGATATTTAAGGGAAGCGCACCAGTGGCCCGCCCGCTCTTCTAATCTTCCATCGGAGAATCAGTGGTACCAATCTCACCATAGAGGAAAGGAGGGGAACGATGGCGTTAGTGGAACGACGGGCAGACGTGGTGTGGGAAGGGGATTTGCGCCAGGGGGCCGGTCGGCTACGGGTCGGCAGCGGCGCCTTTCCAGAGCTCAGCGTGACGTTTTCGGCCCGAGCGGAGACGCCAGACGGCAAAACCAGCCCGGAGGAGCTTCTGGCAGCGGCCCATGCGATCTGCTATGCCATGGCGTTGACCTACGTGCTCACCCAGGCTGGTCAGCCACCGGAGCGCGTGGCTGTCACAGCGGTCTGCGGATGGGATCCGATGGCCCTGCGGGTGGTCCGGATGGCCCTGCGCCCGCAGGCCCAGGCGGCCGGCCTGACCACCGACCGGTTTCAGGAGCTGGCGCGGCAAGCGGAGCAGCTCTGCCCGGTCTCGAATGCCTTGCGGGGCAACGTGGAGATCATGCTGGAGTTCAAATGAGGCGCTTTCCCAGAGCTTCGGGATCCAGGAGGGAAACTCCCGGCATCATGCGTAACCCCAAGGATCCCTTGCGGGAAAGCCACTGGAGGCGTCGCCTGGCAGGGCTTTTCAATTATCTTACTTATCTTACTTGACTTACACCGTTGGCCTCGGCCCAGGAGGAATGGAGGGGCCCCTCCTTTATTCCTCTCCGCAGCCGAAAGGCTGCGGAGAGGGGGAATCCCATTGATTTTTGAGCGGGGAC
>JAUQQB010000158.1 GCA_030550075.1 Chloroflexota bacterium
GTAAGGTTCGAAACGGAAATCCGCCAGCGCCGGGTGCTCGACCACCTGGACGACATCCGCACCCATGGCGATGGCTTCCTCCGCCTGATCGGTGATCGCTCCCCCGATCCACACCGCGGCCACTCCCGTTCCCAGGGCATCCGCCAGCCGCCGGGCCACCCCCATGGTCTCCCACACGATCGAGGGGATCTTCCCCTGGAATTGCTCCAGCCAGACCCAGATATGGCTCATGGATGTCCTCCGCAAACTGGAATTCTGGTAGGGCAACTGCAAGCAGTTGTCCTACAATACTTTCTCCGCCAGCAACCGATCCACCAGGGCGCGAGCGATCTCCTCCGGCGACTCCCCCTGAATGAACTCGCACTGGACTTCCTGTTTCGGCGGGGCGAAGACGGCGGGCCACCGGGCCGCTGAGGCGGCCGCGCCCACCTGCTCCGGCGTCAGCCCCAGATCCGCCGCGGTCCAGATCGGGATCTGCATCCGGGCAGCTTTCCGGATGCCCATGAAAGAGGGATAGCGGGGCTCGTTCATCTGCATCGCGCTGAGGACCGCAGGGAGCGGCGCCCGCACCACCTGACGGCCTTCCTCCAGGATCCGCTCCACCACAATCGTTCGCCCGGCAGGGTCGATCTCCCGGATCTTCCCCACATAGGCGAGCAGGGGCCATCCAAGCCGTCGAGCGAGGGCCGGTGGGACCTGGGCGGAGTTCCCATCCACGCTCTCCTTGCCCATGAAGACGAGGTCCACGGTTCCCAGCTTGCGGATCGCGGCGGCCAGGATGGCGGCGGTGACCACCGCATCCGAGCCTTCGAAGGCGGGGTCGTGGAGAAGAATGGCTTCATCGCAGCCCATGGCCACTGCCTGTTTCAGCGCCTCCTTTGCGGATTCCGGGCCCATGGTGAGGACCGTGACCTTCCCTCCGAATTTCTCCTTCAACCGCAGGGACTCCTCGATCGCGAACTCATCCCATGGATTCACGATCAGCGGGGCGTCGCCCCAGGATATGCGCCCCGACGCGTCGACAGTGATCGTGGCGGTTGTATCCGGGGTTTGTTTGATGGGCACCACGATATGCATGATCGCCTCCCCAGTCGAGATCACGTGCTTTGCCAGCCTGGACATTTCGCAGGCGGGCGAGAGGATCCCTCTTTCTGACTCCCCACGGCCAGGAGGGCTGTTGAATTTGGAGGCTGGGAGCGGAAGGCCGCCGGCCCAGCCCCCCACAGATATGCTTTCTCCCCTCACCTCACCGTTTGAGGTCGCGGGGAGAGGCAACCCGCTTTCCCCGCCCGTCGGGCCGCCTGAATCGGGCCACGAAGCGCCAGGAATCAATTTTGGGCAAGGGCTGTTCAGAACCGGTTCAGGCCATCGCGGGCTCGGCGCGCCAGACCTCCGGATCGTAGGCCGGCAGCTCACAACGCAGCGGGCGATCCTTGCGATGGCCCAGGGCGTATTCCGCCTGCAGGATCGTGTGGATCTGGCTGGTGCCCTCGTAGATCACCTCGCCTTTCGCGTTGCGCAGGTAGCGTTCCACATCGTATTCATCGCTGTAGCCGTAGGCCCCGTGGATCTGGATCGCGTCGAGGGCCGCCTGAACCGCCGCCTCGGTGGCGAACCATTTGGCCAGGCTGGTCTCCCGGGTGTTGCGCAGCCCCATGTTCTTCATCCACCCGGCCCGCAGATAGAGCAGACGGGCGATCTCATAGTTGGCGGCCATCTTCGCGATCATCTCCTGGACCAGCTGATGCTCGCCGATCCGCCGGCCGAAGGTCATCCGCTCATTGGCGTATTTCACCGAGGCCTCCAGGCAAGCCCGGATCAGACCGGTGGCCCCGGCGGCCACTGTATAGCGCCCGTTGTCCAGGGCCGCCATGGCGATGTAGAAGCCTTCCCCCTCCTCTCCCAGGCGGTTCTCCACCGGCACCGGGGTGTTCCCGAAAACGATCCACCCGGTGTTGCCCGCGCGGACCCCCAACTTACCGTGGATGGTGCCGGTTTTCACGCCGGGGAACGACCGCTCCACGATGAAAGCGGACATCCCCCGGTGGCCTTTCTCGGGATCTGTCTTGGCGATCACCAGGAAGTGATCCGCCAGATCTGCTAAGCTGATCCATGTTTTCTCCCCATTCAGGATGTAAACATCCCCCTGACGCCGGGCCGTGGTGCGGATCGCGGCGGCATCGGATCCCGCGCCGGGCTCGGTGAGGGCGTAGGCGGCGATCTTCTCCCCCTTTGCCTGCGGGACCAGGTATCGCTGCTTCTGCTCCTCTGTCCCCCACTGAAGGAGGGAGAGGGAATTGAGGGCTATGTGCACGGACATCACCACACGGAGAGAACTGTCGACACGCTCGAGCTCCTCGCAAGCCAGGCCCAGGGAAAGGTAATCCATGCCGGCACCGCCATACTTCACCGGGATGCAGATCCCCAGGAGCCCCAGGGCGGCCATTCGTTCAAAGAGCCATGGAATCGGTTTCTGGGCGCGGTCGTGCTCCTTGATGACCGGCCGGATCTCCCGCTCGGCGAACTCACGGACCATCTGCTGCACCATGCGATGTTCATCGCTCAGCCGGAAATCCATAGGGGCCTCCTCTGGAAAGGTACAGATATGGGACGCGGCGGATGGAATCCGCTTCCCGGTGAATTATACGTTTGATCTTCTCCTCCTGGGGCCCAAAGGGCCGCAGGAGGAGAAGATCCGTATTCCCTCTCATTTATAGTTGACATTCTCATCGCCTGTGGTAAGATAAGCACAAAAAGCGAATAGAGCGTGGCACTCATCGAGAGAGGCGGAGGGACCCGGCCCGAGGAAGCCTCGGCAACCTCCCGCGAGCATCAGGGCTGACCGGGGAGCACGCCGCCCCCCGGCGGAACGCTCGCGGGGATGGTGCCAAGTCCGGCAGACGGTTGGTCTGGGAGATGAGGTGGCCCGCAGCGGCGATTGGCCTCTTCTTCCCAGAAGAGGCTTTTGTTTTGTTCCGCCCCTCCTCCCGGAGGGGCGTTTTATTGTGCAGGATGGGCACGGAAAGAACACCTTCAGGGTGTCGGGGTTGGGGGCCGAAGACCCCCCACTCAGCAATCCCGAATCCCCATCTAAAAAAGGAGGACTCCGATGCGCAATATTGTGGTTTCCGAGGCCAGCGGCCCTTACATTGAGGACCTCCCGGTGGAGATCGTCGAACGGAAAGGTATCGGACACCCCGATAGCCTGTGCGATGGGATCGCCGAGCGCATCAGCCGGGAATACACCCGCTGGTGCGAAGAGCACCTCGGCGGCGCCCTCCATCACAACTTTGATAAGGTTCAGCTGGTCGCCGGCGAAGTCTCGGTCCGCTTCGGTGGTGGGGAGTTGCTCAAGCCCATTCGGATTCAAATCGCCGGTCGCGGGACCCCCCTTTACAATGGCCAGGCGATCCCGATGGAAACGATCGCCATCGAGGCCGCCCGGGCCTATCTGCGAGAGACGATGCGCTATCTGGATTCTGTGAAGCACGTCATCATCGACTGCTTCGCCGGGCGTGGTGCCAGCGAGCTCATCGACATCGTCCATCAGGTCACCGCCAACGACACCAGCTTCGGCGTCGCTCACTGGCCCCGCAGCGGCCTCGAGGAAGCCGTTTATCAGGCCGCCCAGTATCTGAACTATGAGCTCATCAACCAGTTCCCCATCGGTGAGGACGTCAAGGTGATGGGGCTGCGCCAGGGGAATCAGGTCATCCTGACGGTGGCCGTTCCCTTTATCGCCACCCGGGTCCACGATCCCGCCGAATACGAGGAGGCCAAACGCGGTGTTCAGGAGGCATTGCAGCGCTTTGTCTCCAGCCTGCCGGCCCTGGAAGGGCGAACGGTGCGGGTGGATGTGAACACCGCCGATCACGCCAAGCGGGGCGATTTCTATCTGACGCTGACCGGCACCAGCGCGGAGATGGGCGACGATGGGGCCGTTGGTCGGGGGAACCGCATCACCGGCCTGATCACCCCCTTCCGCTCTACGAGCCTGGAGGCCGCGGCGGGGAAGAACCCGATCTCTCATGTCGGGAAAGTCTACAATGTGCTGGCGCTGGAGATCGCGCGAGACATCGTGGCCCGTCTCCCGGAGATCCAGGAAGCGACTGTGTATCTCCTCTCTCAAATTGGCAAGCCGCTCGATCAGCCCCTTATCGCGAATGCCGCCATCCGGGTTCGCTCCGGTCAACTTACCCCAGGAATCCAGGAGGCAGCGCGCGCGATCGTGGATGAGCACCTGTCCAATATCCATACAGTGCGTCGTAAGATTATTGCTGGGGAGGTTTCGTTGTTCTGAGTTCCATGAACAGGTTCCCTTCCCCCGCAAGTTTTTGCGCCTGACCAACTCGCCAGCCCTCCAGAATACCAGAATAAGAATAATGGATAGTGGGGCTGGGCGGGCTGTCTTCAGTGGCCCACCCAGCCCACACATCCCCATAAGGGGGTAGATGTCTTCGACGTGCCACCTCACACGGATAGATCCGATTCTTTGGAATCCCGCCGGAGCCTGCAATGCCACTTCACACATGGACCCGCTGGATAGCCGTTGTGGGGCTTCTGTGGTTGGCCGCGCTCCTCCGCTGGATGGACCTTCCCCATCTCCCCTACGGCCTCTGGTATGATGAGGCCTATTACGGCCTGGATGCCCTGCGGGTTCTGGAAGGGCATCTGGGCCTCTTCTTCCCCGAGAACAACGGCCGCGAGCCCTTGTTTGTCTATCTGGTCGCTGGGGCAATCGTTATCCTCGGGCCCACCCCATACGCGCTGCGACTCACCGCCAGCATGATCGGCTTGCTCACGGTGGCAGCTACCCTCCGTATGGCCTGGACCCTCTCCCGGCGCTGGGAGGTCGGGATGCTGAGTGGGATCCTCATGGCTTTCCTGCTCTGGCCATTGAACCTTAGCCGGGTGGGGTTCCGGGCCGGGCTGTTCCCTCTGGCAGCGGCGTTGCTCCTGTGGAGCTTCACCCGGGCAGCCCGGAGCGGTCGGCCACGGGATTGGGCGCTCGCTGGCCTCATCTGGGGCGCCGGATTCTACACGTATCTGGCCGCTCGTATGACCGTGCTTCCCATCGCCATGGGCCTGATCCTCGGACGCTGGCGAGATCCCCAGCGGTTTCACCTCCAGGGGATCACACTCTTCTTGGTCAGCGCTGCGATGACCGTCGCTCCCCTGACTGTTTATTTCTTCCTTCATCCTTCGGACTTTACGTTGCGGGGGGAACAGACTTCCGCCTTCAACGGACAACAGCCCTTCCTCTCTGTCGCCGTAGAGCAGGCAACGCGCGTAGGGGGCATGTTTTTCATACGCGGCGATAACTATCCCCGTCACAATACGGACAGCCGCCCTGTTTTCGATCCCGTGCTGGCTGTGGCCTTTCTCATCGGCGGGATCCAGGCCACACAGCGGTCTCCTTTCACAATGATCTGGGCAATCCTCTTGCTGCTTCCCACCTTTCTCTCTACGGAAGCACCGCATTACCTGCGAGCCGGCGGGGCGCTGCCGGTAGCCGCCTTCTGGGCCGCCCTGGGTCTGTGGATGCTCGCTGTCCTTGCCGGTCGATGGATCCGGGCTCCCTGGGGACGCGCGGTGATCCTGGGAGGATGCCTGGGGCTCAGTTTTCCATGGCACACGGTGGCCTATTTCGATCCTGCCTGGTGGGCTCAGGCCCGCGTTCGGGGCGCCTTCTCCCTCGACTCCTGGGAAGTGGCTCAGGAGATCCGATCGTTCCTGAACGCCTACCCCAATGGCACTGTGATCCTGTCGGAGCGCCTCTGGGCCGGGCGGGCAGAGATGCGGTTCCTGCTCTGGAATCAGCCAGCAGTGCACATCCGCCGCCTGGAGGAGGGCCCGCCGGAACCACCCCCCGCCCCTGCCCTGGTCGTCGGGTGGCAACACGAACCGGTTCCCCTGCTGCGGCGCTGGCTCCCCAGGGAAGCGCTGCTCTCCCTGCACGCGCCGGATCCATGGCCCGGAGAGAACGCTCCCCGATATCGGACTCTGTGGGCGGAACCCGTGGACCAGATGCGATCGAACCTGAAAGCCGTTTTTGAGGATGGCATTATCCTGGAAGGCGGGATCGCCCGACGGAGCGGACGCCGGCTCACAGTGATCCTGGATTGGGAGGCGATGGGGAAGCCTTCCCGGGATTACAGCGTGTTCATGCACGTCTATCCGGAGACGGAAGCTCCCCATTGGCCCCCTGCTTCCCCTCCGGTCGCTCAGCGGGATGGAGGTATTATGGAGGGCACCTATAATACGGGCCTCTGGCAGCCCGGCGATCGGATCCGAGAGATCCGAACAGTAAGCCTCTCGGAGTCCATATCCAGGGTCCCGTTAAAAGTTTGGGTGGGGCTTTATCGCTGGGAAGATGGATCCCGCCTGCGGATCCAGGGAGGTGAAGAGGCTGTATCGATTCCAGTGGAAGAGGTGGCAGCCTTCAGGGATGATCCATAGGAAAAAACAATAAGGCTCATGTCCAGCAGTCAGCGGAGTTGATCTTCGATGAGGGTTTGGGGGTTGGGGGGGGGGGGGGCGGGCCCCCCCCCCACCCCCCCACAAAAAAAAAAAGAAAAACGGGGGGGGCGGGCGGTTGCAGCGGTGGTAACCCCCAAAAAATTGTAGATAAGGGGGGGGGGGGGGGG
>JAUQQB010000159.1 GCA_030550075.1 Chloroflexota bacterium
CCATCCCAAAAACCCGCATCCTCCTCAACGCGGGCCGCAGTGAGAACCTTTCTCAGCTATCCGATCTGTTGTTCCTCAGCAGTGATGATCTGGGTACGAATTGGCAATTTGTAGGAAGCTTGCCGCAATGCTTCATGGGCGATGTCAGCGCTTACCCCGCCGATCTCGAAGATGATACGGCCGGGCCGCACCACGGCCACCCAGTGATCCACATTCCCCTTGCCTTTCCCCATTCGGGTCTCAGCGGGCTTACGGGTCACCGGCTTATCTGGGAAGACCCGGATCCAGTATTTGCCACGCTGACGGAGGAACCGGACGATGGCGCGGCGGGCCGCCTCAATCTGACGGGCAGTCAACCAGCATGGCTCCAAGGCCTGGAGGCCGTATTCTCCAAAGACCAGCTCCACCCCACGGCTCTCCGTGCCCTTCATGCGCCCCCGCATCTGCTTGCGATATTTGACCCGCTTCGGCATCAACATCGCTCAACCTCCCCGTTGCGCCGATGTCACCCGGGCGACCATCTCCGCGGTTTGCTGAACATATACGCCCGGCTCTGTATCTCCACGATAGATCCAGACCTTGATGCCGATCTTTCCCCACTTGGTGAGCGCTTCTGCCAGGGCGTAATCAATATCCGCCCGCAACATGTGGCGTGGAACCCGGCCTTCCATCAGCGTCTCCGTACGGGCCATCTCCGCCCCCCCCAGACGACCCGAGACCGTGATCCGAATCCCCTTCGCACCGGCGCGCATGGCCTGCTGGATCGCCCGCTTCATGGCCCGGGCATGGCTGACCCGCTTCTCGATTTGCTGGGCAATGCTCTCGGCCACAATGGCCGCTTCCAGTTCGGGTTTGGGAACTTCCACGATCTCCACCCGGGCCTTCTTGCCGGTCATCTCCTCAACCGCCTGGCGCAGTTGCTTGATGCCCAGACCGCGCCGGCCGATGACGATGCCCGGACGGGCTGCGTGGATGTAAAGATTAATCTGCTTGGGGAAGCGCTCGATCTCAATCCGAGCGATCCCTGCCTCCCTGAGCTGCTCCTGGACAAACCGTCGGATCTTCATATCTTCATGGAGCAGCTCTACATACTCGCGGCCCTCGGCATACCAGCGGGCCAGCCAGTTCTTGGTGATCCCCAGACGGAAACCAATTGGATGAACTTTCCGACCCAAGATAACCTCCTCATGCGCAGTGGATCCAGCTCCTCAATCGGCACCGTGGGCTTAACTCGCTCGCTCCTCCAGGACCACTGTGAGATGGGTGGTCCGCTTCAGGATTGGACGGACCCGGCCCCGGGCGGCGAAACGGACCCGCTTGTAGCGAGGCCCATCGTCGGCCCGGATATCCACCACATAGAGGTCCGCGGGCGAGAGGCCATAGTTGTTCTCCGCATTGGCCATCGCCGAGCGGATCAGCTTCTCCACATAGCGCGCCGCCTTCTTGGGCGTGAAACGCAGCACGCTCAAAGCATCTTCGGCCCGCATTCCCTTAACCAGGTTACAAACTAAGCGCGCCTTATAGGGCGAGATCCGGATATAACGGGCTACTGCCCGAACCCGATTCGCCATCGTAATCCCCCATCAGTTTCGAAAGTTTTTCACCCGTAAGGACTTACACAGTCAGCTTTGCCAGAAGAACCGAAGAAAACCTCCCTCCTCGTGGTCGCTTGGACTGCGGGGAGAGAGGACGGCGGGTCTGAGGCTGGCCGGGCACCGAAAGCGCTCGACCAGCCTCAGAAACCCCTAAGCAACAAGCCGCGCTACCTAACTCCAGTTTTCTTCTCCTTGACTGTATGACCGCGATAGGTCCGCGTGGGGGCAAACTCACCCAGGCGGTGCCCGACCATCTGCTCAGTAATGTAAATCGGCACATGGCGCCGCCCATCATGAACAGCGATCGTGTGCCCTACCATCTGAGGGAAGATCACTGACGCACGGGACCATGTGCGGATGACCCGTTTCTCGCCCCGACGGTTCAGCTCTTCAATCTTCTTCAGCAGCTTGGGGTCACAATACGGACCTTTCTTTAATGAGCGTCCCATTCGCAATCCCCCTTCATGGTTTCTTCCATGCCCGCAGCTCGAAAGGCTACGGGGAGGAAGAAATCACCGGATTTATTGTGGAATTCGGTGGACGATCGCCCTTCTTCTCCCCCTCACTACAGCCTTTTAAGCCGTAGGGAGGGCTGGATTTGATAGACTGGGAAGGCCACCTCCCTCAGCTTTCCCAGCCCCAAAAGCCTCTCTACGGAAATTACATAACAGGCCTGCTGGGTATCACTTCTTCTTCTGGCGGTGCTGGACAATGTATTTATCTGTGGTCTTGTTGCGCCGCGTCTTCTTGCCCAGGGCATGCTTGCCCCAGGGGGTCTTCGGATGGGGAAGGCCAACCGGTGCCCGGCCCTCACCGCCTCCATGCGGGTGATCCCGTGGCGACGTCGCCGAGCCACGCACCGTGGGGCGGATGCCCAGCCAGCGTTTGCGGCCCGCCTTGCCCAATCGAATGTTCGCGTGATCCAGGTTCCCTACCTGACCGATGGTCGCATAGCACTCCAGGCGGACCTTCCGGATCTCCCCGGAGGGCAGGCGAAGGATGGCATACCCTTCCTCTTTCCCCAGCAACTGGGCGACCGCCCCCGCCGCCCGGGCGATTTGACCGCCATGCCCGGGATACAGCTCCACGTTATGCACCAGCGTCCCCACCGGGATGTTGGTCAGCGGCATGGCGTTGCCGACCTTGATCTCCGACTGGGGCCCATTCATGACGATATCCCCGACCTGCAGGCCCAGAGGCGCCAGGATGTAGCGCTTTTCTCCATCGACGTATTGCAACAGCGCGATGCGGGCCGTTCGGTTGGGATCATACTCGATGCTAATCACCTTCGCCGGAATGCCCTCCTTATCCCGCCGCTTGAAGTCAACGATGCGATAAAGCCGCTTGTGACCACCACCCCGATGGCGGACAGTGATCCGCCCTTGAAAGTTTCGCCCTGCATGCTTTTTCAAAGGGACAACCAAGGATTTCTCCGGCTCATCCCTGGTGATTTCCTCGAACGTATAACCGGTCGCATTGCGGCGACCAGGCGTTGTCGGCTTGTAGGCCTTGATTCCCATTGGTCCTCCTACACCGCCGTTGGGATCCTTGCTCGCCGAACCGGCTGATGGGAGCTAAGGCACCGGCTTGCGCCTGATCCCCAGAAGCCCCCAACGGGCTGGATTCCAGCGGGCTCAACGTGGCCCTTGCCCAAGACGCTGCGGACGCTTAGACCTCAAATAGATCAATGCGCTGACCCGGGGCGATTTTAACGATCGCCTTCTTCCAACCCGGGCGGCGCACCACCTGCTTGGGTTTGCTGCTGAGAATCCGCGCCCGCCAGTCCCGTCGTCGCTTGTACGGGACATTGATAATACGCACATCCAGAACACGGACGTTGAAGATCTTCTCCACGGCCTCCCGGATTTGGTGACGGTTTGCCCGCGGATCCACCTCAAACACATACTGATTCATTTCCTTGAGTTGGGTCGTCTTCTCAGTAATCACCGGCCGCTTGAGCACTTCATACAGGTCCATTTTCCCATCCCCCGCTCAGGACTCTCGATTAAGGCGTTGATGTGGCTTCCACTTGGGGCAGCGCGAACTTCTTCCGAATCACAGGACGTGTTAGCCAGTTCTCAATCACAGCCAGCGCGTCCTGAGAGACAATGAGGGTTTCATACCTGAAAAGATCCCTGATGTTCAGACACATCGCATGGAGATAGGCCACATTAGGCAGATTGTTCACTGCTCGCTTCACGTTCTCATTCGGGCCAGCAAGCAGGATGAGGACGCTTTTGCCGATCGGCAGCCGCTCTAGGATCTCCTTCATGAGCCGGGTCCGTGGCTCTGGTAGCTCCAGGCGATCCAACACCAGGATCTGACCCTCCTTCGCCTTTATGGAGAGAGCGGAACGCAAAGCCGCACGGCGCATCTTCTTAGGCATCTTCTGTTCATAGCTACGCGGCCGCGGTCCGAACACCACCCCACCGTGATACCATTGGGGCGCATCCCGGCTGCCCTGGCGAGCTCGCCCAGTATGCTTCTGAGGCCATAGCTTGCGGCTGCTGTAATGTATTTCCCCCCGGGTCTTCGCTTTGTGAGTTCCCAAGCGGGCGTTGGCCAGCTGCCGAACGAGCGCCTGATGCATTAATGGCACATGAAGGGGGGCTTCGAACACCTCCGGATGCAACTCAATCTCCCCCACCTGTTGTCCTTCCATATTCCAAATCGGGACGCGCATCGCCATGCCTCCTTAAACTTATCCCCGAAGGCCTCATATGGTTTTCTTAGGACTTGCGCAGTTGATAGCTTTGAGGATGGGGTGGAATGGTCCCACTCGCCTTTCTTCCTCTCCCCACAGCTCTTTGGGCCGTGGGGAGAGGAAGAAAAAGATCTTTCGGAGGCTAAGGTGGGGGCCTTTGGCCCCCGAAAACCCCAAAATCGAAAGCGAATGGGAACTCGCACCATTGGTTAATAAGGCCGTTTGGCCTGACGAATAATCACTAACCCGCCTCGAGGACCCGGAACAGCACCTTTCAGGGCGATGAGATGACGATCTGGATCCACCCAGACGACTTGGAGGTTCTGAACCGTTACCCGTTCATTTCCGTAATGACCCGCCATGCGCTTCCCCTTCACCACACGACCCGGATCCGTATTTGTCCCAATCGACCCGGGGGCCCGGTGGCGATCCGACTGGCCATGGGTTTTCGCCTGCCGCGCAAAACCATGACGTTTGATCCCTCCTGCGAAGCCGCGCCCTTTTGACCAGCCGATCACATCCACCCGTTCCCCAGGCGAGAAGATCGCAACCGTCAGCACCTGGCCTTCCTGGTAGGAGGCCAGAGCCTCCGGGCCTGGGAGGCGGAACTCCCGCAGCACCCGAAGCGGGGGAAGGTTGCGCTTAAGCAGGTGTCCCAACTGGCCTTGGGTCAGCCGTCGTTGCTTGATTTCCTCGAATCCCAGCTGGATCGCCGCATAGCCATCCCGCTCGGGCGTTCGTAGCTGCGTCACATAGCAGGGCCCAGCCCGGAGGACTGTCACTGGGACCACCTCGCCCTGCTCATTAAACATCTGGGTCATCCCAATTTTGCGAGCCAACAAGCCTTTCATCATCTAACCTCCAGGGGGACTGGTCGCCTGCTCCGGCTCATCATCCCCTGAAATCCACATAATATGAAAAAGCTTGGGGGTTAAGAAGGCGTCTTCGATAGCCTCCCAACTCCTAAAAAGCTCACGGGGCTTCAGATCTTGATTTCAATATCCACACCCGCTGGCAGGTTCAGGCGCATCAGCTGATCGATCGTCTTTGGATCTGGATCCAGAACATCGATCAGTCGCTTATGGGTGCGGATCTCGAAGTGCTCCTGAGAGTCCTTATCGATAAACGGTGATCGGATCACCGTGAACCGTTCCCGCTTGGTGGGGAGCGGGATCGGGCCGATCACCCGCGCGCCGGTGCGCTCCGCCACCTCCACGATGCGACGCGCGGATTCATCCAGGATTCGGTGATCATATGCCTTCAGACGGATTCGCAGTCGCTGCTTGGCCATAGGCCTCACCACGGTTTCTAAGATCGCAAACAGATAAAGCCCCTTGAGGGGACTGAGATCAGAAGGCCTGTTTCTAATCCAGGATGCGGGTGACGACACCGGCACCCACGGTCAAGCCTCCCTCCCGGATGGCAAACCGCAGCCCCTCCTCAATCGCCACCGGCGCAATCAGCCGCACCCGCAGGTTCACATTGTCCCCCGGCATCACCATCTCCACCCCCACCGGCAGCTCAATCTCCCCCGTCACATCCGCCGTCCGAAAGTAAAACTGCGGCTTGTACCCGCTGAAAAACGCCTTGTGCCGCCCCCCCTCCTCCTTCTTCAACACATACACCTCCGCCTCAAACGCCCGATGCGGCTGGATCGTCCCCGGCGCCGCCAACACCATCCCCCGCTCCACCTCCTCCTTCGCCACCCCCCGCAGCAAACACCCCACATTGTCCCCCGCCAGCCCCTCCTCCAGCGTCTTGTGAAACATCTCAATGCTCGTCACCACCGTCCGCTTCACCTCCTCCCGCAACCCCACTACCTCCACCTCCTCCCCAGGCCGTATCCGCCCCCGCTCGATCCGCCCCGTCACCACCGTCCCCCGCCCCTTAATGCTAAATACATCCTCCACCGGCATCAAAAACGCCTTGTCCACCTCCCGCACCGGCTCCGGAATATACTCGTCCAGCGCCCGAATCAGCTCCCAAATCGGCCCATACTCCTCCGCCCCCGGATCCGTGCTCTTGCTCTCCAACGCCCGCAACGCACTCCCACGAATCACCGGCACCTCCTCCCCAGGATACCCATACTGGCTCAGCAAATCCCGCACCTCCAGCTCCACCAGCTCCAATAACTCCGGATCATCCATCATGTCCACCTTGTTCAAAAACACCACCATCGCCGGCACATTCACCTGCCGCGCCAATAACACATGTTCCCGCGTCTGCGGCATCGGCCCCTCCGGCGCCGCCACCACCAATATCGCCCCATCCATCTGCGCCGCACCCGTAATCATGTTCTTGATGTAGTCCCGATGCCCCGGACAATCAATGTGCGCATAAT
>JAUQQB010000160.1 GCA_030550075.1 Chloroflexota bacterium
CCCCCCTCCCCACGGCCCAAAGGGCCGTGGGGAGGGGGGAGAAAGGGGGGTGGGGCCATTCCGTTCCACCTTTAGAGCTTTCAACTGCGTAACTCCTATAAAAATGCACAGAGTTCAAATTTCCCCTCTTCTCTCTGTCCATGGTACTGAACGGGCTCCTCCCCCTGGTCCCTTGGGTCTATGGGTGGGGCGGCGTGCCGCCCCATGTGTAAAAACATGGGCTGATCAGCAAAGAGGGTCTCCAGACTCAAGACAAACAGGCATTCGGGTCACTTTGCGATGATTCCCAAAAGAGCAATTCATCTTATAAACGGCGAGAACATAGATTCCACCGCTGGTCGTTTGGGTTTTCTTCGAAGCAATCTGGGATTATCTGGAGATCCCTTTGTGCAATCGGAGGCAGAGCAGGAGCTCGCCGTCTCGGGATACGGACGCCTTGAGATACGTGAGCGGATCTCCAGGATCGAAGGTCTGCCTCAGCCCTTTTTTGAATATTTCGTTCCGCCGCCGATTGCCCTTCCAGAGGGAAGAACCCTATTGGGGCTCCTTCGGGAAAGCGGCCCGGCCTTGATATTCGGAGAGCGGGGCAGCGGGAAAACCATGCTCCGTCTGGTGCTTGAGGCGTATATCCGATCCTTCCCCCAGGACACTCTGGTGGTCTCCCATCCCCTTCGAGAAGATGACCCTCAGACCCTCTCCCGCGATCTGGCCGTGGATTTATTCGTTCAGATTGTTGAACAAGGGCGCCTGGAACTGACTTCGGATGAGGAACAGCTCAAGGCGTTGATCCGGGCTCTCCAGCCCGCCGCCCGGGCCATCCGACGGGTGATCCGACGCATGCAGGAGGAGCCCGAACCTCGCGATCCTCTGGGCCATGCCCTCCACTGGCCCGCCCTTGGACGTCCGGCCGTTCGCCCCTTTTTCCTGACCTCCATGCATCGCAATCTTCTGAACCAGCTCTCCAGGCTTCTTCCCGAAGAGGGAGAGCAACTCATCGAACCCGAAATCAGCTTTGAAGCCGCTCGTGGCTGGGGATTCCAGCGGGTCTTCCTTTTGATTGACGACGCTGATTTCCGTAATCGTTCGGAAGAAGCCATGAAGACCCGTTTGTCCCCACTGATCACCCATCTCGCCGAATGGCATCAACAGGGTGTAGATCTGAAATTCTTCCTGCCCCCTATCCTTCGACCATGGATGGTTCCGCACGTTCAGGGCATGCCATTCTTTGAGGCCACATTAAAATGGGATGAGAATTCCCTGCAACGACTATTGATCTATCGGTTCCGGGCATTCGGATCCCGCCGGATGGGGCTGGATGATCTGGCCGAGCCGCCTCTTCATGGGAAGCTGGATCAAATCCTGGTGAAGGCCGCGGAAGGCTCGCCGCGTCGGCTTATTCAGATGATTGAACGTCTGATCCAGGTTCACATCGCCCGGAATCCCGAGGATCCCGTTTTCCGATCCGAGGATTGGGAGGCCATGCGAAGCCAGTGGCCATACGATCCCCCTCCTCCGCCTTCCCTGGAAGCTCTGATCAATAATCACCCCTTGTGACCGTCATCTGCTTTGCTTTCTCCCTGATCCTCGGAGCCCTGGGAAGAGGAAGAAGGGAGATTCCGCCTTTGCCGACCTATACTATGCTTATCCCCCAACTCATAGGTGGAATATAATGTAATCATGATCTAGATTACGGCCTAAATAGAGAAGGGGAGCCATAGATATGCCCCGCGATCCTTATAATCCGTTGTTATTCGCGGGACGTGCTCAAATCATCCGGGAAATCCAACAATGGGCTACGAACCCGGGGGATCAGCGATTGCTCTCCGTGGTTGGATCGCCTGGTATCGGAAAGTCCTGGGTGCTGGAGCACATCAGACACGATCTCACCTCCCGTGGCTTCCTCGTCCTCTTCGCCGACGCTCATCATCTTGCCGGATCGGGTTCCACCGCAACTTTAAGACAGCTGATCCGCCAGGTCGCCCAGCAGTGCCCGTCCCTTGAGGCGGATCTTCAACCTCTCCTTGATTCCAACCTTCATCCTGAACAGGTGTGGGCAGGCCTATCTCAAGTGCTCTGTCAAGCGCGTCTCTCATCAAAACCGCTTCTGATCATTGATGGCCTGGATGGCCTGAGCAATCCAGGCGACCGCAATAAGGTGGAACGACAGTTGATCATGTTCCTACAGCTCGATTGCACCCTTGGGATCCTTGCCCGGCGGGATGAATGGGGTCTACAACACCTTCCATTGAGATGGATGGAACGCCCTCTGAAACTTGTTTCCTTTTCCCAAATGGAGGCCCAGGATCAGGTGCAACGACGGGCAGGATCCAGCGGCCCTGACATTCGGGCAAGACTATCCGCACAGATCCCGGGCTATCCCTGGAATCATCCCTGCATGAATGCCTACCTGATCGATTGGGGGATGAAGAATCCGGGAATTTCCTTAGATTCATCAGTGATCCAGGCATGCATAGAGGATGCCATCGGAAGCCCGTTCTCCCCCCCAGCATTCCAGCGGTTGCTGGATCTGTGCGGTCAAGCTCGCTGGACCATGGCCGATCTGCGCTCTCATGGATTATCCCTGGAGGATCCAGGGATTTACGAACTCTTCCGGCAAGGCCTCTTCATCGAAGATCCTCCATTTTATCAGGTGGCCGATGGCTTTCGAGAGATGGCCTGCGAGCTACGGCGAATGCAGGGTTCTCCATGCCCGTAAACGCTGGCGATGAGAGCGTTCGGACCAGGAGGGAGCTATGCTGGGAAGCCTGGTAACCCCTTTCCCTATTGCTCGCCGACCTCAACACCTGATCGGCCGTCAGAAGGAGTGGCAAATCCTTCTGGAGCATATCCGCACAGATGCCAGCGATCAGCGTCCTCATGTGGTGCTGATCTGCGGGCCCGGCGGGATCGGTAAGACGCGGATGCTGGAGGAGCTGCTGGGCGAGCTCGGAGTTGGAAAAGAGAAGGGAACCAGGAACGCGGTGGGGACGGAGCTGATTGACCTGATCGATCCACGCCTTCACCTTCGGATGTCTTTCGCCCGCGCGCTGCGGGAGGGCCTGCGCTGGGCTCAAGCGTTTTCGCCTGAGTTCAACTTTAACGCTTATGATCTGGCCGTTTCCAGGTATGAGCGCCACGTCCTGGACAGCGTCGAATATCGCCTGATCCAGCAGGCGGCCCGAGAGGCGATGGAGGCTTTCTGGGAAGATCATCGACGCCTGGCTGCGCACCGACGCCTCGTATGGATTGTGGACACGGTGGAGCAGCTGGCCCTGGGCGGGTCCCAATGGTTTCTCCAGAACGGCCTACTGGACGAAACCCAGGTCCAGTTTCAGACCTCGCAATGGATCCTGGAAGCCATCCGAACCAATCGCCTGGAAAACACCACACTGGTCCTGTCCGGGAGGGACCTGGAAGGAAAACTGTTCTTCGAGCGCATGGAACAGGAAGCCAAGCAAGCCGGGATCCCCATGGTCCGTATTGAGCTGGGCCCCTTCGAGGAGAAGGAGACGCAGGAGTTCCTCGAAGCTCTTACCCAAGAATGGAAGGATCTTGTCCAAAGGGCTGACGAGGCCAACAAACAGTGGGCGCAGAGGATCCCAGAGTCTCTCCAGAAGTTGGCAGAGGATCAGGCACGGATCCGACAGCTTCACCGGATGACGGAGGGCCGCCCGGTGCGCCTCGCCCTTCTGGTTGATCTGATCTTGGAGGGCCGCAGGATCCCCCAGGCGCTCCAGGAACCCCTGCCGGAAGCCCTCTCCCCGGAGGAGCTGGCTCATCGCCAGTGGGAAATCGAAGACGAGCTCGTGAGATTGCTGTTCCTCCTCCCTTCCCCTGAACTCTCGTCGGATCCGCAAATAGTCCGGAAGGCGTATTTGCGCCAGCAGATCCTCCTTCACCTGGTTCGGACTCCCATGGGGCTCACCGCGGAGCAGCTTCATTACCTGATCGACAACCTGGAGGCTATTCCTCCCCAGGAGTGGGAGCGCCGGGTGAACCCTGAACGCGTTCGCGAGATCGAGGAGATCATGAGGGATCTTCAAAACCTGGTCCTTGTCAAGAAACGTCCGCCCCGCATGTTCGTTCGCAACGGTGAAGGATATTCCATGCGCCTGGGCCTCCAGGATGAGATCTACCGTATCTTTGCGGAACACATGGCGCCTCATATTCATCCAGGCCGAGCGCTGGATCAAACGGATGAGAGGGACCGGCAACGGGTCCGGCATATCTGGGAAAAACTGACCGAAGAGAAGAAGAGGCGTTATGAGGAGAACCACGAAAACGAAAAGGAGGAACGACAACGTCTATATGCCATGCTCCGGGATTGGGCGGCCTGGGAGCGGGAACAACTACAGGCCGCGCACCTGCGTCTCGTCATGCATGAGGAGCAGGCCCTGGAGCTGGAGCTGGACCGGGTAGGACCCGCGATGCCGCGGGCGGCTCGTCTCCGGCTGAGTGAGGAGGATCAGGAACGCCGCATCCGATATCGCCAGGCTCTTCGCGAGCTGGAGCTGGAGTATATGTATTACGCCCTCTTGCTGAACCCGAATCGGGAGATCAATGAGGCTTACTTCGACCTAGCCGATGAGTTCTGGCGGGCTAACGATGAGGATGCGGATATCGCCGCTCAGGAGCTCATGTGGCGTGTTTTGAATGATCGCTTCGCCATGCGCTTCGTAGAATGGGGGAAGCCGCGTAAGGCGGTGGAGAGGCGGGGAGAGCATACGCTGGACACGTTGCGACGGGCAGCGCTTCAGGAGATGGCTTCCCGGTGGATCAAGCGACTGGCGCTGCGGCGCGAATACACCGCGGCCCAGCAGTTCGCTGAAAAGCTTGAGGGTTTCATTGAAGAGAAGCTGCAGGGCGCGGAAAAGCAAAGCTGGCAACATCCATTTGCTCGCGGCGAGCGAGCATGCTGGGAGGCCTACGCTCGCATCCTGACCGGACACGCGGAGCAAATTCAGGGAGCCATTCAGGAGCTGGAGAGGATCATAGATGGCCTGAAGAAATTAGCGAGCACTCCTATTGGGGAGCAGGCGCTGGAGACGGGCGAAGAAGGATTCATTGGTCATCCGGCCGAAATCCGATTGAGGCGCGTGATCTCAGTAAGCCTGGCGAACATCGCTTATGGATATGCCCAACTGGGAGATTTTGAAAAAGCAATTGAGAACTACAGCCAGGCTCTGGATTACATCCGGGAGACCGGGGCTCATGCCCATCGGGCCACGATCCTGAACAATCTCTCCCGCGTCCTGGCCGAGCTCGGGCGCCCCGAGGCGCTCTCAATGGCGCTGGACGCGTTAAATCTCCGGTGGAAGATTGGCGCTGATGATCCTATCGGCCTCTCCCACAGCACCCTGGCTTTAATCTATAACCGGCTGAACCGGCCGGAGCGCGCATGGGTGGAAGCGACGAAGGCGATCCTGTTCTTTCAGCGGGTGAACGATCCACGGGGGCAGGGACTGGCGGCCATTCAGCTCGGAGAGGCCCTGCGCCGCCTCGCCGTCGCAGGCCGCACAGGCCGGACGCTGCCTGTCACGCCCGAACAGCTCTTCCAAGCTGCAGAGGATGCATTGAATGAGGCCCTGGGGATCTTCGTGGATCGCGAGCCGGAGGGACGCGAGCGAGCGGAGGGGAAAGTCTATGAGCCGCTTCGCCGGATGGAGGCCAACCTGGAGAAAGGCCGCCTCTATCGGGATCGTCTCATTGGAATTCGCCAGTCAGAACGTCCTCGGGATTGGCAACGCTGGTATAGCACCGCTCTCGGTCTGCTTCGTCAGATCATCCAGGAGGCTGATCAGCATCGCTGGACCCGTCTGGCCGCAGAAGCCCGTGTGGACCTGGCGTGGGCTCATTACTGGGCCCTACGTGGGATCGAAGGGCAGGAAAAGGAGGAGCGCAATAAACGGCGCGGCGAGCTGGAGAAATCCATAGAGGAAGCCTTCCGGCATCTCCGAGCTTCACTGAAGGAATCCCGTGAAACAAACCGAAAGATTACCCTTATCTATATCAAGCAACAGGAAAGCCTGCTGCACCTTCTTGAGACACGAGCGGCTCTGGATCAGTTCACGGAATGGGTACAGGAACGGACGCAGGAAATATGGAACACGAAAGATCGCCCCTATATTGATCCCAAGCGAATTCGTCAGGAGATCCGGAGGACTATTGGTCAGGAAACCCGTCAGGAAGGTCATGGGTTGGATAGGGCTGTGAAAGCGATCTTAGAAAGCTTGCGCCTGAGCCGCGAGCTCGGACCATGCGCTCCTATTCGCCAATTGATTCTGGATAACATCTACGAATATTTCAAGCGCTTTAATCAGCAAGAGCTGGAGGGATTGTGCTTTTATCTGCAACAACATTCGCAACATCCGGAGAGGGCCACGTTTGAAGGCTTTCTCAGGGATCTGATTGGTGTTCAGATCCAGACAAGTGCCGAACCCTAACGCTCTATCAGTTTGTAACCGTTCAGCCCTCACTCTGTCCCTAACCTCCTTCCCCTCGCGTGGCCATGTGGAACAGGGGAGGATGTCACCAACCATCATCGCGCGAATTCCCGAAGGAGCCAAGATCTTCCTGGGATGAGAGGGTAAGGTCTCTCCTTTCTGGATAGGACTTACGCCGTTCGTT
>JAUQQB010000161.1 GCA_030550075.1 Chloroflexota bacterium
TCCCGACGGCCCTTTGGGCCGTCGGGAGGGGGGATCAAGAGGGGTGGGGCCCTTCCGCCGCTTCGCGGGAGCTCCGAACGGAATGTGGCCCGGCTGAATAGTTACCTCCTGCGAAAATCTGGCTATCCCCGTAGCGCTCCTGCCAGCAGACCGCGAACGAAATAATTCCCCAGGAGCAGAAAGACGAACAGAGGAACAACGGCGGTGATGAGGGCGGCGGCCATCTGGAGGTTATATAGAGCCACATAGCTTCCCTTGATCTCAGCCAACTTGATCTGGATCGTGGTAGTGCGGGGGGTAGCCAGAGTGAGGGCCAATAGAAATTCATTCCATACCTGGGTGAATACGATGATCGCTGTGGAAGCATAGGCAGGGGTCGAGAGAGGTGTCACAATGCGGGCGAAGATCTGGAGTCGGGAGGCCCCATCGATCGCAGCTGCCTCTTCTAATTCGTGAGGGATGGATAGAAAAAATGTCCCCATAAGCACGGAAGCTAGTGGAAGGTTCAGCACCAAGTAACTCAGGATCAGCCCTGCATGGGTCAGTGCCAGGCCTGTCCGCGCCATCACCTGAACCAGAGGAATCAGAATTACCTGATAAGGCAGATAGAGAGCGATGCCGATGAGAATGAACAAAGCTCTGGCCAGCAGCGAGCGGGATCGACTGAGGTAATAGCCACCCATGCTGCCGAAGAGCAGGGCTAAGGCAGTGACAGCTCCGGCGATCAACATGGAGTTCAGCATCGCGGGTCGAATCAGTCGCCAGCTTGTAACGAAGTTCTCTATCTGGATGTTAGCGCCAGGGAGGAGATACGTGCGCTGGGTGATCTCTGCCGGTGTTTTCAGTGCGGTCATCAACATTACATAAATGGGAAGAAGATATGCGAAGGACAGGAGGGCAATAATGGCGAGAACCAGCAACTGGAATCCTGCATCGCGCCGCTTCATCCGAACCACCTCTGGAAGGCGTAAAGCGTGTAGGGAATGATCAGCATCAGCGCAATGAGGAAAATCACTACCCCAAGTCCGGCGCCCAGGGCCACCAGATGCTGCTGGAAAGTGGCAATGAACATGAACAAAGCCAGCACATCCGTCGAATAGCCGGGACCGCCGAAGGTCACTACATATACAATATCAAAGACTTTAAGGGCAGAGATCAAAAGCAGCGAGACCAAGATCAGTAAACCAGGGCGGATGTTCGGGAGGATGATATCGATGAGGATACGCAGCCGGGAAGCCCCATCCACCGTCGCAGCCTCGATCATCTCCTCCAGCTCTGTTGTCCGGAGAGCCGATTGGACGATGATCACCCCAAAGCCTAGGTATTGCCAGATGAAGATCAGGATCAGCCAGAGGGTAGCTGTGTTTGGGTCGTTCGTGTAGCGGCCCACCAGTTTCTCCAGTCCAATGGCTCGCAGCAGGGTATTCAGGACGCCACGATCAGGCTGGTAGAACCAGGACCAGATGGTGCCAGTGACCACGAATGACATCGACATTGGATACAGGATGAGAGTTCTCAGGTAGACCTCCGCTCTCCGTTCTGCTCCGATCTCCAGCAAATAGGCCAATCCGATCGCCAAAATCACTGTGGGAATTACCCCGAAGATCAACCACTGGAAGTTGTTGCGCACATCCACCCAGAACCGATTCATGTTGATCATCAATTGATACCATTTCAGACCAGCGAATGTGTAATTGGGGGCCGTGCCTGACCAATTGGATACTGAAATGTATATCGTCCATCCCAGCATTCCATAGAGAATGATCAGAAAGATCAGAAGGGGAAGGACAAACAGCATTGTTTCCAGAAAGCGAATAAGAACGATCTGTCGACGAACGAATATGCGGGCCTGCATGGAAATTCCTTTCCGTATTTGGTGGGCATTGGTATTCATCTGGGGACAGGTCAGTCGCACAATGGGGCGGCATGTTGAAGGCATGCCGCCCCATTGTGCAAAAACCAGAGATGGTTGAGGAAAAACAATGGAAAGGAACCCCTTGCTATAACCTCTATCACTTTGAAATTTCAAAGCCAGTGCTCAGAGGGTCGGCCGGGAAAGGCCAAGGATCCGGCCGACCCTCTTTTAAGAAACAAGCCTACGGCCATTGATACCAGGCTGCCTCTTGCTTAACGTTATAGGTCTTGAACAGATCACCTGCGGATTGGATGGTCTGATCCACATTGGGCTGAGCTGTGAATGCTGCCATCACATCCCAGTATGCTTGAGTGAAGGAGAAAGGAGCGATGCTTCCATGCTGGTCCAGGATCAGCTTGCCTGGATTGTTCCGGACGTAGGTTTGTAGCTCTTGCCGGATCGGATCGGGGAAGTTCGACGGCTCGATGTCCAGGCGAGCGAAAAGTCCGCCCTGCGTCACATCCGTCGGGATCTGGAGATCAGGCGAGGCGACCACACGGAGCCAATTCATGGTCGTTTGCGGGTGAGGAGCTCCCTTGGTCAGGCCATAGGTGTCCGGGTGGAATAGCAGGATCCGCTCTGGCTTCTGAGGGAAGGTCACTGCGCCGAAGTCCGTCCCCGGTGTCCAGCCCCGGCTCTTGAAATAGCCGATGGCCCATGTCCCCATTAGCACCATCGCTGCATCCCCTGACACCAGCAGCCCACACGATTCATCCCAGGTCAGCCCAGCGTGGTTCGGATAGATGTAAGGGATTAGGGCCTGCAGTCGCTCAAGGGCAGTGCGGAAGGTTGGATCGTTTGTGACATCTACCTCACCCTTATAGAGCTTGACGTAATATTCTGGACCCCCAACCTCTAATAACAGGCTATCGAACATGAAGGCAGCCTCCCATTTTTCCTTCGTGCCCAGCGCGATCGGAGACATATTCGGCCGGGCCTGTTTGATTGCCTTCGCCACCGCAACCAGCTCGTCGAAAGTTGTAGGTGGCTGCAGCTTGAGTTCATCGAAGAGTTTCTTGTTGTAGTAGAGGATGTTCTGAATATGCATGTTCAGCGGAACCGAATAATAGTGCCCATTAATGTTCACCGCCTTGGCCAGAGGTCCCGGGATCACATCCGCATATTTCAGCTCCGCCCATAGGTCGTCCAGGGGAATCAGGTAGCCGCCATCCACGTAGGACTTCAGCTCCGCCCCACCCAGGGTTTGGAAGGTGTCTGGGGGCAGGCCAGCAGAGAGACGAGCCTGAAGGACCACGCGATGGCTGACGCCACCGCCGCCAGGAACTGGGTTCTCCACAATTTCCGCGTCAGGATACTTGTCCTTAAAGGCTTTCAGCATCGCATCCGCGGCTTCCCGCTCGCCTCCCGCAGTCCACCAGTGGAAAATCTCCAGCTTCTTTTCCTCCGGTTTAGGGGTGGCGGTGACGACGACTTGCTGGGTCACGACAACGGTTCGGACAATCTCTTGGGGCGTTGGGGTCGCAGCAGGAGCACAGGCCGAAAGGAGAAGGACAAACACCAGCGCGAGACCGAAAATCTTGCGGGCGGACATGTTCCACCTCCATTTGAGTGGAATGAAAATTGTCTGGCAATTCTGGGGAAAAACCGAAGAATTTGTTACAAGCTCAAGTGAGTAGCAAATAAATTGTAGTGATTTTTTATTAAACCGTCAATCGAGTTGCAACTGGGGTATGCCCCAACTTTGTAGAGAGAAGTCGGGCAGTTTGATGGATTCGCTTCTCGGCCCAATTCCACGCCTCATCCGGAACTCTGAGCTGTGTCATCGTAAAATTGAAGGGGGGGTGGTCCCCTTGTCCCTCAGGAAACCCGGGCCGTCTCTCCGAGGAGGAGTAGGGAAGGCATCGCGCGCTGTGGGGAATCCCTTTTCCCTGCGTGGCAAAGCCGCACGGGGAAATGGAATATCCGTTTGGGGCGGGGGGCAAGCTGTTGAAGGCGGCCCGCTCCCTGCCAAAATTTCGCAAGAAATAAAGTTATCACCAAAAATTTAAGCATGCTAGGAGATAATGATGAAGACCCGTATTCATCCCCCTCGCCATATCGTCTGGAGCACCGACATGGTGGATCTATCGGATCCCTTCCAGCGTTGGTGGTATATCCGCCAGGTCCTGTTGTATGGTCGGGCTGAAGACATCCGCACTCTAAACCTGGATGAGGTGGAGGCCTTGCTGGACGACCTCGGACTTCCTTCGCACCTTCATTCTCTCTGGAAGATGTTCCTGGAACACCGTCATGCTAAAAGGTAAGGGCTTGCTTCAACCCCTGCAAAAACGATTCCTGGCTCTCTGGTCCACCCTGCCGGATCAAGATCAGTTTTATTTAACGGGTGGGACAGCGCTGGCCGAATTCTACATTGGACATCGAATTTCGTTTGATCTGGATTGCTTCACGGCGCATGAGCCTCTGATCGTGCTCACCTCCCGGCGGGTGGAGCTCGCTGCCGCTGCGGAGGGGTTGCAGGTTTCCGTGGTGCGCCGCTTTGCCGCGTTCGTGGAACTCCTCATCGCCGATGGGGAAGAAGCATTGCGTGTGGAGCTGGCTCTGGATTCACCGTATCGGCTGGCGCCGGCCGTTCTTTCGGAATACGGCGTCTGGGTGAATGATTGGCTGGATTTGGCAGTGGACAAACTGCTGGCCTATTATGGCCGGGCGGAGCCTCGGGACGCCGTGGATCTGTATTTCATTTTTCAGCGTGAACCGGTGAAGAGGCTGCTGGAGCTGGCCGCTCAAAAGGATCCGGGCTTTGACCTCTACTGGTTTGCCGTCGCGTTAAACCGGGCCGCTAACTTTCCAGACCAGGCGGGTGCATGGCCTGTGAAAATGCTCCTCCCTTTTGATCCGGCAGAATTGAAACGCTCTTTTCAAAGGCTGGCCCTGGATTTGATGAATCAAGTTACTCAATCCCCAGAGGAGCCTTAATAGCAAGCCCTTGTCCATGAACAGACTATTCTTTGAAAGGAAATATTGTCTTTGTGGCGGCGGCGAAGCCGTCGTCACAAAGACAATATTCTAAAAATCTTGCATAGGCTTTCGTTGCTGACTCAAACAAACACAATTGTATTAGACCAATGGCCTGGGGTTATGGGCCGCCTCGGCAGCCCACAACCCCAGGCAGATAACGTCTGGTGTCTTCGCGAACGCTACCGTGTGATCTCGAACAGCGTTCCCTCGCTTTGACCGTAGATCTCCGGGAAGTAGAAGGCATAGGCCCGCGCGGGACGCACCTGGAACCGCCCGGCCCACCCGGCCCGGATCATATACGTGTATTCATAGGTGCCGGGTGGAAGATATTCCGCGAACAGGGCGGCACGGTCATCATAGAGGGCCACATGCCCGAACCACCACCATCCCCACCATCCGTAGCCCCCGAAGGGATCGGCCAGATCCACCCGCCGCAGCTCCGGCGGCTGACCCACCATCGGAGCTGTCTTCAGCGAGGGATCGATCGCCTCCATCCCCGCCGGATACGGATCCTCAAGCACCACGTGATGCACCGTCCGCGGGACCACTAGCGTCAGCCGCACCGTCAGGATGTCCCCCACCTGGGCCGAAGTGACCGGTGTGCATGGCTGTCGCCGATCCTTCAGACACGGATCGTCCAGGCGCAGGTATTGCCGGCTCAGGGTCAGGCCCCGGGAACGGGGAGCGATCCGCTCCACCGGTTCCTCCAGGGCCAGATGAACGGTGTAATACAGGACCCCTGGCCCGGCGCTTCGGGAGAGCTCCAGTGCGTTGCCTACCTCCCGCAGCAGCCCCGCGATGTCCTGCCGTAGCGTTACAGTCTCCTGGATATGCGCCGGATCCACGGCCCCTGATCCCAGCGCCTGATCATTGAGGCGCGCCATCCAGGTGTAGTTCCCCTCCAGCTCCCCACTCTGGACCATCCACTCGGTCAGCGCCATCAGGGCCCACGCGGTCTCCTGGGTGGTCTCCCAGCGATCCGCCCGACGCGTCGCCATCAGGCCCCGCACGGCCTGGAAGGCCAGCGGGTTCTTTGGATCCAGGCGCAGGATGCTGAGCAGGGCGATGGCCGAAGTTCGGGTGTCCGTGTTCCAGTTGAAATCGTCCAGTCCCTTCTCTTCCCAGAACGCGCCGGTTGCGGTCACACCAGCCTGCTCCAGGATGCTATTGAGAAGGGTGGGGATTAGCGGATGGTCCGCCTGGACACGGCCCAGGGCCATCGCCAGGAAGGCACGGGCGTAAAGCGCCAGGTGTTCTTTCTGAGCCTCCCACAGGGCGACGATCCGACCGGCATCTCCCGCTCCGGCCTCCGCCACCGCGAAAAGCATGAAGGCCTGCCGGTTGGCTTCCCATGGAGATAGGTCAGCGGGCGCTTCCAGGGACCGGCGCAGGAAGGCCACGCCGCGTTCGATGACCCCCTCGGCCACGGCAAACCCGCTGGATCGCGCCTGGGTCAGGGCGAAGACCGCGTAGGCGGTGGTCAGCGGATCGCTCTCCATCGAGGTGAACCAGCCCCATCCGCCGTCCGCATGCTGGCCTGCATACAGTTTCTGCAGGCCGATCGCGACCTGTTGCCGGAGGCGTTCCTCCAGATCCGGACGGGCCAGGTTCAGGCGGAGAAGAGCCTGATAGGTGGCGATGTTCGGCAGGAAGCGACTGATCGTCTGCTCGGTGCACTCATACTCGAAGTGCTCCAGCCAGGCCAG
>JAUQQB010000162.1 GCA_030550075.1 Chloroflexota bacterium
CCCACCCCGCTGTAAAACAGATGACCGATGCTATCCGCGCAGACCTGACCGGTCAGGTCCACCTCGATGGCGGAGTTGATAGCGACCATGCGCTCGTTCTGCGCGATGATGAAGGGATCATTGACGTAATCTGTGGGATGCAGCTCAATGATCGGGTTATCGTGAACGAACTCATACAGCCGCCGGGTGCCCAGCATGAAGCCGGCGACGATCTTCCCCGGATGGAGGGTCTTGCGCTCCCCTGTGATCACCCCTTTCTCTACCAGATCGATGATCCCATCTGAAAACAGCTCGGTGTGGATCCCCAGATCCTTATGGTTCGTCAGGGCGCGGAGCACGGCGTCCGGGATCGCGCCGATCCCGGTCTGCAGGGTGGCGCCGTCCGGGATCATGGCCGCGATGTGTTCTGCGATCCGTCGTGCGACTTCTGATTGCTCAGCCATGTGGACTTCGGGGAGGGGATAGGAGACCGGCACGATGGCGGTGAGCCGGGAGACGTGGATGAAGCTATCGCCCAGGGTGCGGGGCATATGTTCGTTGACCTCGGCGATCACGATACGGGCTGCGTGGGCGGCCGGCTTGGTGATCCCGACCTCCACCCCAAAGGAGCAGAAGCCGTGCTCATCGGGCGGGGACACCTGGATCAGGGCGACGTCCAGGGGGAGGCGACCGCTGCGGAACAGGCCGGGGATCTCCGAAAGGAAGCAGGGGGTGAAATCCGCCCGGCCTTCCTGAACAGCCCGGCGGACGTTGTCGCTGATGAAAAGGGTGTTGACGCGAATGTGCCGCTCCATCCCGGGGGCCACATAATCCGCCGGACCGACCGTGAGGACCTGTACGATTTCCACATTCTCCAGATTCGGGGCGTATTCCACCAGGGCGGCCAGCAATCGTTGCGGAACGCCACAGTTGCCAGAGAGGAACACCCGCATCCCGGATCGGATGTAGCGGCGGATCGCCTCTTCCGCGGTCATCAGCTTTTCCCGATAAACTTCCATCCACGACATCCGATGCCTCCCCGAGAAGGGTTCTTCATTGACGGACGGAAGCTTCCACTTCCAGAACGCGGGCCAGCTCCGGGTGCACCACACGGCCCTCCCGGGTGTTCACGCCACGGGCCAGGGCCGGGTTGCGGGTCAGGGCCTCCTCCAGGCCCAGCCGCGCGATCTCCTCCAGGAACGGCCACAGGGCATTCGTCAGCGCATGCGTTGCCGTCCGCCCCAGCACACCGGTCATGTTCGGGACAGCGTAGTGGATCACGCCTTCCTCCACAAAGATGGGATCGCGGTGGGTGGTCGGACGGCTGGTCTCGATGCACCCGCCCTGATCGATGGAGATATCCATAATAAGAGAGCGCGGCTTCATCGTCTGGACCATCTCCCGGGTGACCAGGATCGGGGCACGGGCACCAGGCACCAGCACGGCGCCGATCAGGACGTCGGCGAAGCGGACCACTTTCCTCAGGTTGTAAGGATGCGAGATCATTGTGATAACCCGAGGGCCGCAGAGCTCCTCCAGGCGCTGGAGCCGGCGGATGTCTTTATCCAGCACGTAGACGCTGGCCCCCATGCCCGCGAAGGCCCGGGCGGCGTTGGATCCAACCACGCCGGCTCCCAGGATAACCACTTCGGCCGGTGGAACGCCCGGGGCCCCGCCTAACAGGATCCCCTTGCCGCCGCGGTCGTTCTGAAGCAACGTGGCGGCGACGTGGGCGGCCATCCGCCCGGCGATCGTGCTGATGGGTGCGAGGATCGGAAGGCTTCCATCATCGGCCTGCACGGTTTCATAAGCGATCGCGGTGATCCGTCGCCGAAGGAGGAGATCGATCTTGTCCCGACGGGCGGCGGCCAGATGAAGGAAACCCATCAGGGCCTGGCCCTCCCGGAGCCACTCGAATTCCTCCTGGGTCGGCCGGGCCACCTTCACCACCAGATCCGCCCGTCCATAAACCTCTGGACCGGAATACACGATCTGAGCGCCCGCATGGCGATAGTCCTCATCGGTGAAGCCTGCGCCGAGGCCGGCCCCGCTCTCCACCCATACCGTGTGGCCAGCCTGGACCAGCATCTCAACCCCTGCAGGGGTGAGGCTCACCCGATATTCCTCCGGCCGACGTTCCTTTGGGATTCCGATGTTCATAATTTACCTCCGGAATCAGCTCTCAGGGCCAGACGGTTTTTCGCAGGGTGCGGGTCACCTTTGGCGACCCGCACCCTGCGGAAATCCTGCAGGGAAAATGGGGTAGCCACCAGCACACCATCTGATCTCTCGAAATCAATTCTATGCTATCTCTTAATCCAGGAAAGGACAGCGAATAAAAATCATATGTGCGCGCCTTATGTTTGTCACTAAACCCGTTGCGTAGTGCCCCGGATTTTGGGTTGGCTGGTTCGGCTCTTCATCCAGAGGATGGAAGGTGGGAGGAACTGCCCAAAAGCAGCTCTTTCTCCATGCAATGTTCAGAACGGCCATGGGGAGCCCTTCGGGGGCCTGGGAGGCCAGCGAAGGCGACCTTCCCTGGTCCTAAAAGCATGTATCCTCTCCCCGGGGCATGAAGGGCTGCGGAGAAAACGAGGCAGCGATTTCCATCCCATCAAGACTGGAAATCTCCGAAGGAATGTGGCAGGATGATCACGGATTCGAAAGGCTATCATATAATATGGAAGGAATACATAAGGAGGCTGAAATGTCGATCACCGCGAAGGATTTGCCGACCCTCCTTGCATTGCTGGAGCAGCATCCGGAATGGCGGGAAGCGCTTCGGGTTCTTTTGCTTTCTGAGGACCTGTTACGGATGCCTCAGGAATTCGAAGCATTCCGGGCGGAAGTCTACCGCCGGCTCGCCGAGCTGGCCGATGCCCTCGCCCGTTCCATTGAGATGCAAATCCGATTGGCGGAGGCGCAGGCGCGCACGGAGGAGCGTGTGGCTCGTTTAGAGGAGGCGGTGGTGCGGCTGGCGGAGGCGCAGGCGCGCACGGAGGAGCGTGTGGCTCGTTTAGAGGAGGCGGTGGCGCGGCTGGCCGAGGCGCAGGCGCGCACGGAGGAGCGTGTGGCTCGTTTAGAGGAGGCGGTGGCGCGGTTGGCCGAGGCGCAGGCGCGTACGGAGGAGCGCGTGGCCCGTTTGGAGGAGGCGGTGGTGCGGCTGGCGGAGGCGCAGGCGCGCACGGAGGAGCGTGTGGCTCGTTTAGAGGAGGCGGTGGTGCGGCTGGCCGAGGCGCAGGCGCGCACGGAGGAGCGCGTGGCTCGTCTGGAGGAGGCGGTGGTGCGGCTGGCGGAGGCGCAGGCGCGCATGGAGGAACGTCTGGCTCGCCTGGAAGAGCTGACGGCTCAGCATGCGGAGCGAATTCAGAGTTTGGAAGTCACAGTGGCACGGCTGGCCGAGGTGCAGGCACGCACTGAGGAGCGCCTCACCCGCCTGGAGATGCGTGTGGCTCGTATGGAAGAGCGGATTATGCGACGTCTGAACGCTTTTGGGGCTCGCTGGGGATTGCGCAGCGAGCGAGCATGGCGGGAAGGAATGCGCGTCGTGCTGGAGACAGCCGGGTTCGATGTCGAACGATGGGTGGCCTTTGATGCCCAGGGAGAAGTGTTCGATTATCCATCTAATGTGGAGCTGGATGTGGTGGTTCGAGATGGCCAGACCCTGATTGTGGAATTACGCACCTCGGTTAGCCGGGATGCGCTCCCAACCCTGGAGCGAAAGGCGAAATTTTATGAGCGCCAGACGGGCCGTAAGGTCCATCGCCGGATTCTGGTGACCCCCTGGTATGAACCGGGTGTGGACGAGATGGCCCGTCGGTTGGGGTGGGAGATCTATGGTGAACCGGAGGAAATCGAGGCGGAGCAATAACCCCTAAGCGCGCATGCAGGCTTTGTTTTTCCAGATCGAATAGGCTGGGCCGGGCCACCCAGGGCGCCCGGCCCAGCCTATCTGTGGGCGGATTATGAACGCTCCTGGCCGGGGATGGCCATCACGTGGCGATTCCCATGTCGTCGCATCTGAACCCACCTGGTTTCATCGATCCCATGTTCCAGAAGACGGATCAGGAGATCCATCAGATCAGTCTCCGTAATGATCCCCACCAGCCGTCCCTCTTCAACCACTGGCACCCCGCCAAATTTGTGGTCCCGCATCAGACGAACGACCTCGACCAGAGGGGTGTCTGGGGATACGGTGATCGGATCCGGCGTCATACAGGCCCGCACCGGCACATGCTCCAGGAGCAGCTGATCTGAGCGGCGCTCATGGAGCACCAGGGGGGAATTCAGAGCCAGTCGCACATCCCGATCCGTGATGATCCCTACCAGTCGATCCCCCTCTACCACGGGCAATCGGCGACAACGTCGGGAACGCATTTTCTCCACTGCCACGCCCAATGGATCATCCGGCCGAACGGTGACAGGGTTAGGGGTCATAATATCCCGGGCAACCAGCATCTCTGATCTCCCCACCAGGCACGTTTCTTTCGGAACTCCGGATTCCGGATGGTCTCCTCTTCGGCGTCGATCGAGAGCAGGCTGGCGTTCCTCAGGAAATTCCTCGCTCAGGACTGCTTCAGGCAGCTGGGCGGATGCACCGCCTATGTTCCCGCGGGCTCCCCACACCGGTGGAGCAATTCCTCCCAGCGCCGATCCACTTCCTTCTGAATCTCCTCGACCAGATCCTGATATTCCGGTCGGAGCAGGTGGGCGAAGCGCCCCTGGAGTTTCAGGTATTCGATGATCGGGAGCTTGCGGCGCGGTCGATGGTTGAGCCGCCACTCCCCATTTTCGACCTCAAAGAGGGGCCAGTAGCATGTCTCAACCGCCATCCGGGTGACCTCCAGGGTCAACGCCGGATCATGGCGCCAGCCCCGATTGCAATCGGCCAGAACGTTCAGGAAAGCCGGGCCGTCCACGGCCACGGCCTTCCGCACCTTGGACATCAAATCCTTCCAGTGAGAAGGAGCCGCCTGAGCGACATAAGGGATCCGATGGGCCGCGATGATCCCGGTGAGATCCTTTCGCCACTGTGGTTTGCCGGGCATCGCTGCTCCCACCGGCGTCGTGGTGGTCCAGGCCCCACGTGGGGTGGCGCTGGAACGTTGAATGCCGGTGTTCATGTAACCTTCGTTGTCCAGACAGACGTAAAGGAACTTATGCCCCCGTTCCAGGGCCCCGGAGAGCGCCTGAAGGCCGATGTCGTAAGTCCCCCCATCCCCGGCGAAGGCCACGAACACCACCCGACGATCGGTGGGGAATCCCCCTCGACGGATCAGGGCCCGATAGGCCGCCTCAACGCCGGAGGCGACGGCTGCGGTGTTCTCGAAAGCGACATGGATCCACGGCACCCGCCACGCGGTATACGGAAAGATCGTCGTGGAGACCTCCAGACAGCCGGTGCCGTTGATCACCACGACCGGATCGTCGATGGCCAGCAACACCTGCTTCACAATGATCGCCTCGGCGCATCCGGCGCACAGCCGATGCCCGCCGGAGAGCGGCGGCTGCTTCTCAGACAGGACTTTCAGATTCAGGGGCGTTCCAACCATCGTGGCCTCCTCCAGGCGACTAATCGCCCGCGATGGTGGCCTCCGGGATCCAGAGCGACCACTCCGCAGGCATGGGGAGCGGCGCCTCCCCCCGGACCCCCACGTAGGTCACCGGGCGGGTCACCTTCCCCCGTTCGGCGATCTGCATCAGATCCGTGAAGATCCCCTCGATCTCCGAGGGTGTGATGTCCCGTCCTCCCAGCCCGAATACGTAATCGGCGATGGGGACATGCAGGCCGTGGCGATGGGCGGCGGCCAGCAGATCCAGCCACAGGGGTCCTCCGTTTTCCATCGCCCCGAAGGCGATGGCTCGATCCATCACCCCGATGGCCCGAACGTGGCGCAGGGCCTGGACGATCTCGAGATCCGGGAAGGGGCGATATACCCGCGGCTTGAGCAGGCCGACCCGCCATCCCAGCCGCCGCAGGTTATCCACCGCCACCCGGGCGGTCCCGGCGGTTGAGGAGAGCACCACCACAGCGACCTCTGCATCCTCCAGCCGGTAGGTCTCGAGGAGACCATACCGGCGCCCGAAGCGCCGGGCGAAATCCTCCGCCACCTCCAGGATGGCCTCCTTCGCCCGACGCATGGCCTCCACCTGATGCCGTTTGTGCTCAAAGTAATAGTCGTAAAAATCCAGCGCCCCGAACGTCAGAGGGCGTTCCAGGTTCAGGAGCGTGCAGGCCGGCTGATAGGTGCCCACGAAGGCACGCACCATATCCTCATCCTCGATCCACACACGCTCTACCGCATGGCTGGTGATGAAGCCATCCATCATCACCATCACCGGCAGGCGGACCTGAGGATGCTCGGCGATGCGGACAGCCTGGATGGTGTTGTCATAGGCTTCCTGGGCGTTCTCCGAGTAGATCTGAATCCACCCGGAATCCCGGGCGCCCATGGAATCGGAGTGATCGCAGTGGATATTGATGGGCGCGGAGAGGGCGCGGTTGACCACGGGCATGACGATCGGTAACCGCATGGCGGCGGCGATATAGAGGATCTCCCACATCAGGGCCAGCCCCTGAGAGGAAGTGGCGGTCATCGCCCGCGCGCCGGCCGC
>JAUQQB010000163.1 GCA_030550075.1 Chloroflexota bacterium
GTTACGTGATAGAATGATAATGACACGGGTGGCTCCAGCCAACCCGTGTCGTCCCGGCGAAATCCCCTTCGGGAGGTGAATCCCTGAACACCCTGGATCTCGCCCACCGGATCGTGGACGCCATCCTTGATAAAAAAGGGATGGATGTAGTGCTAATGGACATCCGGACCCGTGCCACGTTCGCAGATTACTTTATCATCTGCACGGGAACCTCAGAGCGACAGCTAAAAGCGATTGTGGAGGGGATCGCGGAGGCTACGGCGCGGGGCTACCAGATGGATCCGGCCCGGGTGGAGGGAGACCCCGCCTCGGGATGGGTGCTTATGGATTATGGGGATATCATTGTTCACATCTTCGCGCCTCCCCAGCGCCGCTATTATGACCTGGAATCCTTGTGGCGCGGGGCACCCATCCTGGTGCGGGCTCAGTGAGGGAGAAGATCAGGGAGTGGACCAAGCCGCGGAGCTCTTCCTACTCTCCTCACGATCCTTATATCATAAGTGGGGCCCGATCGATAGGCGTTGGGGGCAGACCCCTCCCCTGTTTTCTCCTCCCTGTGGTCCTTCGGGCCACGGGGGAAGAAACGGGATACCCAGGTGGAAGGAGAGGATCGGTGACCTTGCATTATGAAGATACGCTGGAGCGCCTGGATCGCATTCTGAAGGCACTTCGGCCGGAGCCAGCGCCCCGGGAGGATGGTGAAGAAGACTCCCTGGAAGGATTCCCGGTGTTGATTGTGGGGCTGGGGAACCCAGGCCCCGAGTATGCTCATAACCGCCATAACGTGGGCTTCCGGGCTGTGGATGTCTTCGCCCAGGCTCATCAAATGGCTTTCCGGCGGATCCTGCATCAGGCCCTCATTGCCGAGGGGCGCCTGGCTGGCCAGCGGGTGATGCTGGCCAAGCCTCAGACGTTCATGAACCTGAGCGGACGCTCCGTGCGCCCCCTGGTTTCGTATTATCGCATCCCTTTGAACCGGCTGTTGGTCGTGTATGACGATATGGATCTCCCCCTCGGGGCAATCCGGCTGCGGCCCCGGGGCAGCCCAGGCGGCCACAACGGTATGAAATCGATCGTCCAGGCGCTGGGGACTATGGAATTCCCTCGCCTGCGCATTGGCATCGGGCGCCCCCCGGGCCATATGAATCCGGTGGGCTACGTGCTCCAGGATTTCCGACCCGATGAGGAGGAGGTCTTAGAAGGCGTGCTCCATCGGGCCACGCAGGCCATCCGCACGTTTGTTGAGGAGGGACTGGAGGCGGCAATGAATCGCTTTAACACCCAGCCGGCGATGCGGCCGGTGGGAAAGACGGGCGAGTAGCTCAGGGGTGAGAGCATCCGCCTTACAAGCGGAGGGTCGCAGGTTCGAGTCCTGCCTCGCCCATGCGAGAGAAGGGGCGCGGATAGCGCGCCCCTTCTTTATGTGGCGAAAGGATCCTCCCTGCCTGCGAGGTAACTATTGCTTCATCTGGATTTGATTTTTAGCTTTGGCTTCCTGGGGGTTTGGGGGCGATCGGCCTTCCCGATCCTATAGCCTCAAAACAAATCTGGATAGAGCACTATTCAGCCATTCTCACGCCACGTCATACGGATAATGGAGCCAGGCCGAATCATTACCCCACAAGAATTCAGCGGTGAGTTTGCCCAAAGTTCCGTCACGCCATTGGGAGTCGAATGGGTGAAATGGTCCCAACCTCTCGGGCTCCTCGGAGGAGAGCAACTGCGTAACGTCTAAATCCGATTCTCTTGAGGCTCACGCCATCATGCCTTCGATCTTTGTCGCTCTGGATCTGGAGACCACAGGTTTGGACCCGGAAACCGACGCCATCATCGAGATCGGGATCGTCAAGTTCCGGGGGGAGAACGTGCTCGACGCTTGGAGCACCCTGGTCCGCCCCGAACGGCCGATCCCTCCTTCGGTGGTCGAGCTTACGGGAATCCAGCCAGGGGAGGCCGAGCAGGCACCCCCCCTGCGAGCCGTCATGCCCCGCCTCCGGGCGATCGTGGGGAATGCCATCCTGATCGGCCATTCCATTGACCAGGACTTGGCGTTCCTGCGCCGCCATGGCCTCTTCCTGGAGAACGAGGCCCTGGATACTTACGAGCTGGCGGCCATCCTGGTTCCCTATGCGGGCGGCCATGGCCTTTCCACTCTGGCCCGCGACCTGGGAATCCCGGTGGGAACTGTTCACCGGGCGCTGGAGGACGCGCGGTTGACCCATCGGCTTTTCCTCGCTCTCTTCGAGCGAGCTTGTCAGCTACCGGAGCCAATCCTTGAGGAGATTGTCCGCCACGCCGCGCATCTTTCATGGCCTCCCCGTCGATTTTTCGAGGAAGCCCTGAGGGCCGTGCAGCGGGGCCGTTTTGCCGATCAGAGCATCGGCGCCCAGTTGCGGGCAAAGGGTCTGGCTGCCCCGGAAGCCTATCTGTCCCTCCCTCCGGTGAGGGCTCGCCCTCTACGCCCCAGGGCCGAATCTCAGCCGCTGGATTCGGAGGAGTTAGCTCGGCTGCTGGAACCGGGTGGTGGGCTCTCCCGAATCTTCCCGGAATATGAGCACCGGCCTCAACAGGTGACCATGCTTCGCGCCATTGCCGAGGCGTTCAACGAAGGCAGGCACCGGATCATCGAGGCCGGAACCGGGGTGGGCAAGAGCCTGGCCTATCTGATCCCGGCCGCCCTCTGGGCCATGCGCAACGGGGAGCGGGTGGTGATCTCCACCAACACCATCAACCTCCAGGAACAGCTGCTCCAGAAAGACATCCCGATGCTTCAGCGTCTACTTTCCGAATCCGGCGTGGGAAATGGGGCGGCCCTGCGAGTGGCCTTATTAAAGGGTCGCGTTCATTACCTGTGCCCTGTCCGGTTGATGCAATTGCGACACGCCGGCCCGGCCAGCGTCGAAGAGATGCGGGTGCTGGCCAAGATCCTGGTGTGGTTGCCCACAACACAAACCGGAGACGGTGACGAGCTGTATCTGCCCACGCCTGTGGAGCGAGCGCTGTGGAACCGTCTCTCCGCGGATCATGAGACGTGCACCGCTGAGGCCTGCGCCGCATGGGGCGAAGGGGGCTGCTTCCTCCATCGGGCTCGAAAAGCGGCGGAGGCCGCCCACCTGATCATTGTGAACCACGCGCTGCTCTTCGCCGATGCCGCCACCCAAAACATGGTTCTCCCGGAGCACCGCTACCTGATCATCGACGAGGCTCACCACCTGGAGCAGGCGGCCACGAGGCAGCTAACGGTGGAAATCGATCGCTTCGGGTTGCTGCGGCTGCTCCAGGAGGCCGGGAGCGCCCGGGAACATCGAGGCGGGCTGGTCGGGGCCCTGCTCCAGCTGGGGCGGAGCCTTCCCCCCACGTTCCGGAATACACCGGCCGGCATGACCCGCCGCCTGAGCGACGCGGTGGAAGCCGCCCGAACCGGTGTAGACCTTCTGATGAACGCCCTTACAGCCTTCCTGGAAGAGACGGCTTCAGGCGGCGGCGAATACGCCCGCAAGGTTCTGCTCACGGACGTCGAACGGAGCCGCCCTGTGTGGGCCGCTGTGGAACAGGCATGGGAGTTCCTCGTTGTCCGCTGGGCGGCGGTTCAGGAAGCCCTGAACGCAATCCGGGCTGCGCTCACAGAGCTGCTGGATCACGGGTTCGCGGAAGTGGAGGAGGCCCTGGGGCTGGCCAATGGGCTTAGCTATGATTTCGAGAAGATCCGCCAGGCGCTGGAAGCTGCGATCCGCAAGCCATCCCCGGATATGATCTACTGGCTGGAAGGACAGGTCGGAGAGGGAAACTGGGCCCGCATGGGCCTGTATGCGGCTCCCCTGGATGTGGGGCCATTGGTGCGGCGGCACCTGCTGGAGCCGAAGCGGTGCGTGATCATGACTTCTGCCACCCTGCGGACGGTGGACCGAGAGCGTCAGGAACCGTCCTTTGCGCATCTTAAAAACCGGCTCGGGGCCTGGGAGATGGAAGAGCTGGCCCTGGATTCCCCCTTTGATTATCGGCGGAACGCGCTGCTGTATCTGGTGACCGACATCCCGGAGCCCGGCCAGGCGGGCTACCAGCGGGCGGTGGAGCAGGCGATTATGGAGGCCGCCCGAGCCATCGGGGGGCGCACGATGGTGCTCTTCACTGCGTATGCGCCCCTGCGGCGGGCCGCCCGCGCCCTGGCCGCCCCCCTGGCGAAGGACGGGATCGCGGTATATGAACAGGGGAATGGGAGCTCCCGGCGACATCTGGTGGAGCGCTTCCGCTCTACGGAACGAGCGGTGCTGCTGGGGACTCGCAGCCTGTGGGAGGGCGTGGATATTCCCGGTAAGGCGCTCTCCTGTTTGATCATCGCCAAACTTCCCTTCGAAGTACCCGATGAACCGGTCTTCGCGGCCCGAAGCGTCCAATATCCGGACCCTTTCCTGGATTATGCGGTCCCGGAGGCCGTGCTGCGGCTCCGACAGGGGTTCGGACGGCTGATCCGCAGCCGCTCGGATCGCGGGGTCGTGCTGATCCTGGATCGCCGCATGATGAGCCGCACATACGGCGCATGGTTTCTGATGGCGCTTCCTCCATGCACGGTCCACCGGGGCCCCCTGAACGAAATCGGGCCTGTGATCAAAGCATGGCTGAAATCTTCGACCAAGGATGGATAACGGCTAGCGCTTTTACGAGCATGGGTTTCACAAGCCCCATTCCGGAAGCATTGAGATGAAACGCCCGGACAAGGCCCACTGGAGACGATAGGGTGCGGGTGGATCAAGCCTTCCGCTTCAAGCTGTCTCCCAACGAAACTACCCGGGCCATCCTGCGAAGCCCATCCGGGCCGCCGGTTTCGCCTGCCACCGGGATCCGGCCCGAGCGAAGGAGACCCTTGAAAGGAGCCCACCTCCTCCATTGGGAACGCTAGTGCTTCATCCGGATTTGATTTTTCGTTTTGGCTCCTTGGGGGTTTGGGGGCGAGCCGGGCGCCGAAAGGCACCCGGGTCGCCCCCAAAATCCTTTAAATCCCCCCTCCCCACGGCCCCTGAGGGCCGTGGGGAGGGGGGAGAAGGGGGGTGGGGCCATTCCATTCCACCCTTAGAGCTTTCAACTGCGTAACTCCTAAAATTGGATGGAGCACCAGCAAGCCATCCGTCGCTTGCCTCGTCAAACCCGTCACGCGTAAAATCAAAGCCAACACTGTAACCATAAGGGATGCAACCGGTTCCCTGCTCCCCGGGAGGTTTATGGGAGCCGGGGTAAGCATTCGGCACCCGCCCCAGCCCCAAATGTTCTGGAACCGGAAAAAGATGGGAGGTGAATCGTGGAGCGGAACGCGCGGGGAATTTTGCAAGCCTGGGGGGGACGACTGGATACACTCACAGTCCTCCTCCAGCAATCCGTTCAAAGCGGCGCCCTGTGGGTTCCGGTTCTCGCGGTCTTCACGGCCCTTGTGATCGGAGGCATTGTCGTTACCGTAGCGACTGGTCGTCCCCTTGTGGCCCTCCTGGCCTATCAGGGGCTCTGGGAAGGGGCTTTTGGATCCCCGAAAGCCTTCAGTGAGACCCTCGTTCAAATGACCCCATACGTCTTTGCCGGCCTGGGCATCGCCTTGGCGTTCCATGGCGGCCTGTTCAACATCGGCGCGGAGGGACAGCTGGCCCTGGGGGCCATCGTGGCCGCATGGATCGGGTATGCCCTTCCCTCGCTGGTCGGCGGGACGATCCCGGCCGTCCTTCATATTCCCCTGGCGATCCTGGGCGGAGCCCTGGCCGGAGCTTTCTGGGCGGCGATCCCGGGCTGGCTGAAGGCGCGCACAGGCGGACACGAGGTTATCAACACGATTATGATGAACTATATCGCCCTTCTGATGGCCAGCTACCTCCTGAACGGCCCGATGCGAGATCCCAGCCCAACGAATGTGGTCGCACGGACGCCCCGGATCGCCGAGACGGCGCGGCTCCCCCGGCTGTTCGCAGACCCGGATCTCCGCCTCCACGCCGGCTTCCTGATCGCCCTGGGGATGGCCCTGTTAGTGGCCTGGCTTCTGTGGCGGACCACGCTGGGCTTCGAAATTCGGACGGTGGGCCTGAACCCCCACGCCGCCCGGTATGCGGGCATTCCGATCGTCCGGATCACCGTTCTCACCATGGCCATGAGCGGCTTCCTGGCCGGGATGGCCGGCGCGGTGCAGGTGACCGGGCTCAATTACCGTCATGAGCTCAGCTTCAACCTGGGATACGGATTCGACGCCATCGCCATCGCACTGTTAGGCAAGGTCCACCCCCTGGGCGTGGTGCTGGCGGCTTTCCTCTTCGGCGCCCTGCGCAACGGAGCCAGCCGCATGCAATTTCTCACTCAGGTCCCGGTGGATCTGATCTCTGTGATCCAGGCGCTGATTTTGATGTTCGTGGCGGCGGAAGCCATTGTGCGCGCCTTCTACCGTCCGCTTTTCCAGAGGGCGGCTGAGGCCGAACGGATGGTACTGACCCGCGGGTGGGGAGAGCTGTGAAAGCCACGCGCCTTCGATGTCCGGTTCCCATGTAGGACTTACGCAGTTCGTTT
>JAUQQB010000164.1 GCA_030550075.1 Chloroflexota bacterium
CGGAGCGGGGCGCCGAAGGCGCCCCGCTCCGCCCCCAAAGCCCCCATGGGAAACGAACTGCGTAAGTCCTATGGATAAAAAAAGACCCTCGGCCGATGCCTGAATGGACATTCCGGTTCGGAATGCATCCTGGCATCAGCCGAAGGTCTTGCCAGACCCCGGAAGGGCCAACGGGACCGGGGATCGGGATCCGAATGGGTCTCCCGTGTTGACGATCCCGTCACGGGCGCGAGGCCCGTGGCTACTCCCCTTCGGGCTGTTTCTTAGCATACATGAACAAGGGCCATCTGTCAAATTGACCTGCTCGAACATAAAGTCCAGGGACTTGGGAGGCCACTTTCGGCGGTCTCCCAGGCCTGCAGAAAGAGAAGCGCTGACCGAGAGATCACGCGCATGACGATGATCATACCCGGATCTCGAGTTTTGACGATGATCAGGTCATGAGGCTTCCATCGTTGGCCTTTATCCGGGAAGGCCGATAGGTCCCTTCATCCAATCTAACGAGTGGAGAAGGTTCACGGCGTAATTCCCTAAGTCGAAAACTCATCATGATGAGCGAGGATCCCATGGTCCCGGAATCCACAACCTGGCCATTGCCGGATCCCTTCCCGGATTATGTGACGTGTCCGGTCTGTGGGGAGCCGGATATTGAGATCTGGTGCTATGAGGAAACAGCCCGCTGCCCCAACTGCGGCGCCGAACTCTCCCACGGTCCGTTTCCATGCTGGGAGAACTGTCCCCGACGTCCCCTTCGCCAGTCCGCTGCGGCCGATGAGCGTTCCATCGGCTGAGGCTCCCCTTTGTCCTCTTCAAGCTCCATTCGGAACACGGTCTCTCAGGAGAGCGGGTGAGCGCTGAAGAAGTTTGCTCCACTCCGGTGGAGGTCTTCCAGAAGCCAGGATGGCCGCTGAAGAAGCCCTGCCTCACCCCCACAAACCATTATGACAATTGTCATATGTAAATTGTTCCATTGATCACCCCAAAACCACCCATTTTTATGACGGAAATCATATGCGATGGAGCAATTCTCAGGCAATATGAGAGCCAAAAGGATGACGAACTGAACAAGTCGAAGGCCGGTCCGAACGGCTTACTTTGCGGAGCTTAGCCGTGCTGGACCCCCTCAGCGCCGGGCCTTGAGCGTTCGGATAGGAGGTGGTGTGGTCTGTTCACCCCAAGCCCGGCTCATCCCTTTAAGGAGGATGCCATGATGCGATGGAAGAAGCTGGCGGTGATCCTGATGCTGCTTGCGCTGCTCGTGGCGGCCTGCGCCCGGGGGGCAGCCACTCCGGTTGCGGGCCTCCCGGCAGAGGCCCAGGCGGTGATCAAAGAGCGGGGCCTGTCCCCAGAGGATATCGTCGCCGCTTTGCGCACGTATATCCCGGGGGGCAAGTATGACGAATACATCATGTTCGCGTCCGGCGGCCACTCCGGCCAGGTCCTGGTGATCGGCATCCCCTCCATGCGGCTCCTCAAAGTGATCGGGGTGTTCACACCGGAGCCCTGGCAGGGCTATGGGTTCGGGGAAAAGGGGACGCTGGAGGTGTTGGAGGGCGGTTTCGCCCGGGGCAAGCCCATCCTCTGGGGGGATACCCATCATCCGGCCCTCTCCGAGACCGAAGGGGAATACGATGGCCAGTTCCTGTTCATCAACGATAAGGCCAACGCTCGCCTGGCCGTCATTGATCTCCGCGACTTCGAGACCAAGCAGCTCGTGAAGAACCCCAACGCCATCTCTGACCACGGCGGCGGCTTCGTTACGCCCAACACGGAATATGTGGTCGAAGGCCCACAATATGCGGCCCCTGCGGGTTGGGAGTATGCCCCGCTCGATCAGTATAAGGACAAATATCGGGGCCTGTTGACCTTCTGGGCCTTCGATCGCCAGAAGGGGCGGGTGGATCCGGATCGCTCGTTCCAGATTGAGCTGCCGCCCTACTGGCAGGACCTGTGCGATGCAGGCAAGAAGGTCTCTTACGGCTGGGTGTTCTGCAACTCCATCAACACGGAGATGGCCACCGGCGGTGTCGAGGCAGGCAACCCACCCTTCGAGGCCGGCACGGCGAAGAACGAAATGGACTATCTCCATATCATCAACTGGAAGAAGGCCGAGGAGCTAATCCGGGCCGGCAAACATGAGGTCATCAACGGGATGAAGGTCCTCCGCTTGGCGACCGCCGCTCAGGAGGGCGTGCTCTTCTTCGCCCCCGAGCCCAAGAGCCCTCACGGCGTGGATGTGGCGCCGGGCGGCGAATACATCGTGGTCGGCGGCAAGCTGGATCCCCACGTGACGATTTACTCCTTTGAGAAGATCCAGAAGGCCATCGCCGCCGGCAATTTCGAGCGCGACCCCTTCGGCGTTCCGGTGCTGAAGTTCGAGGACGTCAAGGAGGCTCAGGTGGAGCTCGGTCTCGGCCCGCTCCACACGGTGTTCGATGATAAAGGCTACGCTTACACCTCCATGTTCCTCGACAGCGCCGTGGCGAAGTGGTCCCTGGGCGGCCCCTATCGGAAGGATGGCGCCGAGCCGTGGAAGCTGGTGGAGAAGCTGCCCGTCCACTACAACATCGGCCACATCGCGGCGGCGGAGGGCGACACGGTCTCGCCCGATGGCAAATACGTGGTGGCCCTGAACAAGTGGTCCGTGGACCGCTTCGCGCCGGTAGGGCCGCTGCACCCACAGAACTTCCAGCTGATCGACATCAGCACGGGCAAGATGCGCCTGCTCTATGATATGCCCATCGGAATCGGCGAGCCGCATTATGCCCAGGTCATCAAGGCCGACAAGCTCAAGCCGTTCCTGGTCTACCCCGAGATCGGCTGGAACGCGGTGAATATGGCGAAGGATCCCAACGCCACGGAGCCAGGCCGGGAGCGCGTGGAGGTCCGGGAGGAGGGTGGCCGGCGGGTGGTGGAGATCTGGATGACGGCAGTCCGGAGCCACTTCAAGCCGGAGCAGGTTCAGCTCAAGAAAGGCGATCACGTGATCTGGCACATCACGAACATCGAGCGGGCCCGCGATGCCACCCACGGGTTCGCCCTCGGCGGCTACAACATCAACCTGAGCCTGGAGCCCGGCGAGACGGCTACCATCGAGTTCGACGCCGATCAAAGCGGGACCTTCCCCTTCTATTGCACGGAGTTCTGCTCGGCCCTCCACCTGGAGATGATGGGCTACTTCCTGGTGGAGCCCTAAAGGAGCCACAAAGGGGGAGCGGTCCTTCTGGCCGCTCCCCCTTTTCAGGGCTCGAATTCGGATCACGGGGATCATCGTTGTGGGGCTTCTCCTGAAAAGATCTTTCTCTCGGAGGTAGACCGTGGGTTCACCCGATGATGTGCCCTCCCCTTTCGGCCCGAGGCGCGGATCATGACATCTCTGGGAGGGAAGGTGCGATGATGAAACGAGCGAACGTATGGCTTCAAGAGGACCCTTTCCGGTTGCCTCGCGCTTTCTTCATCGGGGCATCCTGGCTATTGCTGTTTTCTTTGCTCTTCCCCTACTGGCGGATGACGCTGCAGGCCCCGCAGTATCCGGGGGGGCTTCGTGTGGACGTCTATGTAACTCACCTGGCTGGCGATGTGAATGAGGTGGACAATCTGAACCACTACATCGGGATGAAAAAGCTTCATGAGGCAGCGCAGGTGGAGCGGCTCCTGGCCCCCCTGGCCATTGGTGCCGCCGCCCTGCTGGGCGAGGCCCTGGCCTTCACCCGCCGCCGCTGGATGGCCGTGATGGCCCTCCCGGCCATGCTTTTCCCGCTCATTTTCCTGGCGGATATGTATTACTGGCTTTACCACTATGGTCATGATCTCGACCCCAATGCCCCCCTGCGGCTGCCGCCTTTTACGCCGCCCCTGGTCGGGACCGGCGTGGTGGGACAGTTCCGGACGGTGGCCGAGCTCCAGCTTGGGTTCTGGATGGCCCTGGCGGCCTCCATCCTGATCGCCCTGGGTCTTCACTTCCGCCGGGTGGTCCGCACCGCCATGGAGCGGCATCGGCCTATGCGCATCGGGCCTTTCGTTCTGATCCCGGAGGGAGCCCGCGCATGATCCTGCATCTGGCCCTGGCCCTCTGGACGCTGATCGTGGTGACGCCTGGAGATCCAGACCGCACGCTCCAGGAGGCGATTGCCTCTGCCCCTCCCGGAGCGACACTGGAGGTCCGGGGTGGGATTTACCACGGCCCCATTCTCATCGACAAGCCTCTGACGCTAATCGGGATAGATCAGCCAGTGCTGGATGGCCAGGGCCAGGGGACAGTGCTTCGCATCACGGCTCCGAAGGTCACGGTGCGCGGGTTCGTGATCCGGAACTCCGGCCGATCCCTGGAGCACGAGGACGCGGGGATCCGGGTGGAGGGAGCGTCGGGCGTGATCCTGGAGGACAATCGTCTGGAAGGGGTGCTCTTCGGGATCTATCTGAAGGATTCCCCCGGCGCGCGCATCCGCAACAACACGGTGATCGGCCTGGATGTCCCGGAGGCGGAGCGTGGAGATGCCATCCGCCTGTGGTATAGCCCGGACGCCTGGATCGAGGGGAACCGGACCCTGCGCGGGCGCGATGTCATCATCTGGTTTTCCGAGCGCACGGTTCTGCGGGGGAACTGGTTCGAGGGCGGGCGTTACGGCATCCACTATATGTATTGCAACGGAAGTCGAGTGGAGGGGAACACGCTGCGCGGCAACTTCGTTGGGATTTATGTGATGTATAGTCAGGGCCTCACGATCCGCAACAATCGCCTCCTTCAGCAACGGGGTCCCAGCGGCTACGGCCTGGCCTTCAAGGACAGCGATGAGATCTATGCGGAGGAGAACCTGTTCCTGGACAACACGGCGGGGATTTACCTCGACAACACGCCCCGGGCAGAAGGGTCGCCGGTTCATTTCCGGCGGAACGTGATCGCCTATAACGGGATCGGCGTGCTGGCCCTGCCCATGGTTCGGGGTGTGGTGTTCCGGGGGAATGTGTTCTGGGAGAATGAGCAGCAGGCAGCGACGCAAGGAGAGGGAAACCTGATGGCCAACGACTGGCAGGGAAATTTCTGGAGCGATTACACAGGCTTTGATGGGAACGGTGACGGAATTGGGGATGTCCCCTATCGTTCCCGGCGGGTGTTTGAGACCCTTGTGGGTCAGGTCCCCTCCATGCGCCTGTTCTGGGGCACACCGGTGATCCAGGCTCTGGAGGCCGCGGCCCTCCTCGTTCCTTTCTTCGAACCCCAGATCCGCCTGGAGGATCCTGCCCCTCGGATTCGGCCGCCTGTCCATCTCCCGGATGAAGCTCCTCGGAATGCGAAGGGGTGGCTCAGCTTCGGGCTGGGAGGGATCGGACTGGCCGCCGCATGGTGGGGCTGGCTACGCCGTCGTCTCTCCGATTCCCCCAAGACGGCGCCCCCTGGGATTTCCGAAGCCATCCTGGAGATTCGGGGCCTGCGCAAGCGGTTCGGCCGGACATGGGCGGTGCGGGAGCTGGATCTCGTGGTGCGGCCGGGCGAGGCGGTAGCCCTATGGGGACCCAATGGGGCTGGGAAAACCACAACCCTCCGATGCATCCTGGGCTTGCTGGATTATGAAGGCGCGATTCGGGTGGGGGGCCGGGATGTCCGACAGGAGGGGGCTGCCGTCCGGCGATGGATCGGTTATGTGCCCCAGGAGCTTGCGTTCTATAACTGGACCGTGGCGGAGACGCTTCGATTCTTCGCCGCGCTGCGAGGCGTCCCGGTGGATTTGGAGAAAGTCGAGGCGCTCGGGTTAACCCCTTATGGGGATCAACCGGTGCGGTCGCTTTCTGGAGGACTGAAGCAACGGCTAGCCCTGGCGCTGGCCCTCATGGGAGATCCTCCCATTTTGCTCCTCGATGAGCCCACGGCGAACCTGGATCTGGCGGCCCGGACGGAATGGCTGAGCCGGCTGCGCGAGTTGAAGGCTCAGGGGAGGAAAACCCTGCTGTTCAGTTCACATCGGCTGGAGGAGGTCCAGGGCTTGGCGGATCGGGTGCTGGTGATGCAGGAGGGACAGGTGATCGCGGAGGTCTCGCCGGACGCGCTGGCCAAGATCGTCGGCCTCCGCACCCGGCTTCGCCTCAGCCTGCCGCCGGCAGATCTGGAGCGGGCCCGCCGTGTCCTGGAGGAAGTGGGCTATCACCTGTCCAGCAACGGCCATGGATTGATCCTTTCGGTACCTGCCGATCACAAGCTGGCCCCTGTGCGTCGTCTCTGGGAATTCGGGATCCCGGTCCAGGATCTGGAATGGGAATTGGACGAACCTGAGGCCAGGACCAATTCGTAGGGGCAGACATAGGGGTCTGCCCAACGAGGCCACCATAGGGGGTTGCCTCTACAAACCCGTGGCGCTCGTTCGGGTTCCTGGCAAGGTGGAAAAGGACAACCCCCGAAAACCCCCAAATTGAAGGTGGATAAGAGCTGGCACCATTGGTTACAAATAGGACTTACGCAGTTCGTTTCCCATGGGGGCTTTGGGGGCGGAGCGGGGCACCAAAGGCGCCCCGCTCCGCCCCCAAAAGGA
>JAUQQB010000165.1 GCA_030550075.1 Chloroflexota bacterium
AGATCTTCTTTTTCCCGGCCCTCCGCCGCTTAAAGAGCCGCGGGAAGGAGAGAGTGTGGACCGCCTTCGGCGGAGAATTCCTCGCCCAGAGTGGCTGCCATTACTTGAAGGTCAAAAGCAAATCGCAGCAAGGCCTCGTCCCGATCACGGAATCGCGGATAGAAACTCCCTCACATCGACTACCACGCCCCTCTGCAGTGCCTGCTCCGCTTGAGCGAAGAATGCATGATATCGAAAAACGATTCGCTTGCTTTCCATGTGCAAATCCCGAAGTGAGCTTTGGCGACTCGCTCAGCCCTATGGATGGAGTTTATCCGTCTTCCCCGCGATCCCGCGGAGCGCGAGAATAGGAACAGGAAGAGGTTATTCGGTGGCCGCCCACCTCCGGAGTCGTCTTTACTCTTCCCGCTGCCGGACAACCGCCCCCAATCGCTCCGCCGCGGCGCGGATCAACCGCTCCCGCAACCCGGCAACCTCGCGATCCGTGAGGGTCCGATCTTCCGCCTGATAGAAGACCGTGAACGCCAGGCTCCGGTGGCCGGGCGGGATGGGATCCCCCTGATAGACATCGAAGAGGCGCACCTCTCGCACCAGCGGAGCGCCCGCCTCTCGAAGCACCGCGGCCAGGGCCGCAGCCGGCACGCTCTCCGGGACGATGAAGGCCAGATCCTCCACCACCGGGGGCACGCGCGGCACCGCCTCGAAAGCGGGAGCCAGCGGCGCCAGCGCCTGCAGGGCCTCCAGATCCAGCTCCGCCACCAGCACCGGCTGATCCGGCAGCTCCCACGCCCGGCGCACCAGCGGATGCAATTCCCCCAGGATCCCGATGGAACGCCCACCCGCCTTCACCTCTGCCCCGCGGCCTGGATGGAGCGCTAAGTGCTCCGCCCGCTCAAACACCGCCTCGGAGATATGGAGCCGCTCTAACAGGGTTTCCACAATCCCTTTCAAATCGAAGAAATCCATCGGCGCACGGTCCACCGGTAGCCACGAGGAAGGATCCCGCGGCCCGGTGAGGGCCAGGCCCACGCGTCGCGGTTCCTCCGGAAGGGCGGCCCCTGGGATGGGAAGGAAGACTTTCCCCACCTCGAAGATCGCCACCCGCTCCCGGAACCGCAGGTTGGCGACCAGGGTGCGCAGCAGGCCCGGGAGCAGCGTGTGGCGGAGCACGGTCCGCTCCTCGCTGATGGGGTTGATCAAACGGATGTAGTCCATGGCCGTGTAAGGATTCTCGACCCCGGGCGGGGTCAGGCGGGCTTCGTCGTCCGGATGGATCAGGGAATAGGTGATCACCTCCTGCAATCCGCAGGCGACCAGGATATCCCGCACGCGCTCTTCGAAGGTCCAGGCGAGGTTCCCCCGCTGCGGCGGCAGCGGATCCCGCAGGCGGGTCTCCGGGATCCGGTCGTAGCCCCAGATCCGGGCGATCTCCTCGATGAGGTCCTCCGGCCGGCTGCAATCCAGCCGGTGATCCGGCACAGTCACCCGCCAGGCCGTTGGCGGCGAAGGGCGGCGACCCCGACGGCGCGAGGGGGCGATCGGCTCCACCCGGAATTCCAGGGAGCGGAGGATCCGCTCGATCTGGCGAGGAGGAATCGAGAAGCCCAGGACCCGTTCCACGGCTTCGACGGAGAGGGGGATCACCACCCGAGGGGCTTTCCGCACGTAGGCATCGGCAATCCCCCGGGCCACGAGGCCCCCGGCCAGCTGTTGCATGAAGGCGGCCGCCCGTTGGGCTGCGGGCACCGTGAGGGCCGGGTGAATCCCCCGGCCGAAGCGGGCGCTGGCCTCGCTGGGCAGCCGGTGGCGGGCGGCCGTGCGGCGGATGGAGATGAAATCGAAATTGGCCGATTCCAGCAGAACGGCGCGGGTGGCTTCGGTGACCTCTGTCTCCGCCCCGCCCATCACCCCGGCAATGGCGATCGGCCCCGCCTCATCGCAGATCAGCAGATCCTCGGGATCCAGGGCCCGATCAATCCCATCCAGCGTGCGGATGCGTTCGCCAGGTCGGGCGCGGCGGACGATGATGGTGGGCCGGCGGCCGCCGGCGCGCTCCACCAGCCGGTCGTAATCGAAGGCATGGAGCGGCTGGCCCCATTCCAGCATCACGTAGTTGGTGATGTCCACGATGTTGTTGATGGGGCGGAGCCCGCACAACCGCAGGCGCCATTGCATCCAGTAAGGGGAAGGGCCGACCTGCACCCCATGGATCACCATCGCCGAATAGCGCGGGCAACCCTCCGGGTCTTCGATCCGGATCTCCACGAGGCGACGGACGGCCGGGCCCAGGGCCTTCACCGCGGTGGAAGGATAGCGGAGGCGCCGGCCAGTGAGGGCGGCCACCTCCCGGGCGACCCCGAGGATCGAGAAGGCATGGGCCAGGTTGGGCGTGAGATCGATGTCCAGCACCACATCGCCCATGTAATCCGCCAGAGGCATCCCCACCGGGGCCTCCGGGTCGAGCAGGATGATCCCTTCATGGTCCTCGGAGATCCCCAGCTCCTTCTCGGAACAAACCATGGCGTCCGAGTAGATCCCCCGGATGGCCCGGCCCTGAAGGGTCATCTTCACCCAGCCCGGCTGATGCCCATCGTAAAGCGTTGCCCCTTCCAGGGCGAAGGCCACCTTCAGCGGCCGCTCGAGCGGACGCTCCAGGAAAGGGAAGAGGTTCGGGGCGCCGGTGACCACAACCTTCGGCTCCCCCCGGCCGTAGTCCACGGTTGCCAGGAGCAGGCGATCGGCGTTGGGATGGCGCTCGACCCGCAGGATCTGCCCGACGACGATGCGCTCCCGGTCCCACTCCAGGGGTGCCCCGGCGATCCCGAACCGCTCGATGGCCGTCACCTCCAGGCCCGCCATCGTCAACCGTTCCGCCAGCTCCTCCGGAGTGAGATTTACCTTCACGTATTCCTGCAGCCAGCGCAGCGGAACCCGCATCCCATATCCCTCCAGCGTTAGTTTGTGTGAGTGTGATCTGAGGCGAGTGCCTATTTACAGACGTTCCCAAAGAGAGAGCGGGCACGGAGCGAAGCGGAGTGCCCGTCACAGCGTTCGCAAAAAGAGGACGGGCACTTACGTGCCCTACTACGAACGGGAAAAGCCCTGTTTGTAGTAGGGCACGAAGCGAAGCGAGTGCCCGTCACAAATGCTTACAAAAGAGGACGGGCACTTACGTGCCCTACTACGAACGGGAAAAGCCCCTGTTTGTAGTAGGGCACGAAGCGAAGCGGAGTGCCCGTCACAGCGTTCGCAAAAAGAGGACGGGCACTTATGTGCCCTACTACGAACGGGAAAAGCCCCTGTTTGTAGTAGGGCACGGAGCGAAGCGGAGTGCCCGTCACAGCGTTCGCAAAAAGAGGACGGGCACTTATGTGCCCTACTACGAACGGGAAAGGCCCCTGTTTGTAGTAGGACACGAGGCGAAGTGCCCATTCCAGGTGTTCCCATCCATCCGGGTGCAAGATCCACCATCGTTCAGGCCTCGGAAGAAAGCCCGGTAGAAGCCCCAATCGCGCGAATGAAATCCTCGATGTCCCGCAGGGCCTCCGGGATCGTCTCAAAGACCGCCCGGTCATCCGTTTCCCAATAGCGGTGGACCAGGCGATTTCGAAGGCGGATCAGTCCCTGCAACCGTTGAGCCAGCTCATTCGAGATGACCTGGCGCTCCTCCAGGATCTGAACGGCCTCACCATAGGTTTCTGGAGTTCGCCACCGGTTCTGAGCGATCAGATGATGGGCGATGTCGACCACGGCCTCGGCGCTCACGATCAGATGATAACGGGCGCTTCCAGCGCGATGGGGATCTTCGATGAACTCCTCAAAGCTCATGTGGGCCAGCGAGGTCAGGCGATCCCGGCTTTCCAGGAGCGCGGAGATCAACGCGCGTAGCCGGTCACTTCGATAACGGATCATAAAGAGAGAACCTCCCGCAGGTATCCCTCATGCAGGCGACGGACCTCGAAATACTCCGACCACGTGGCCGCTTCGAAATCGGACCGCCGATCCTCATCCCGACAGAACAGGATTTGCCGGGGCCGGATGGCAGCGGCGCGAAAGGCCGGCGGCGCCTGATTCAGCGTCTGGACGTCTATGGGGAACCGGAAGCCTACCCAGCGCAGGGCCTTTTCCAGCCGGTCGGCCAGCTCGCCCTCGCGGCGCCAGATGGCCTTCGGCAGTGGATCCAGGAAGACCGCCACGTCGATGTCCCGGAAGGCCTCCGCCTCGATGAAGGATCCATGAAGGTAGGCACAGACCACGTCGAGCTCCTCAGCCAGAGCCGTGGCCAGGAGTTCGATGATCTGTTCTTTTTCCTCCGGGGAAACCCGATAGATCCTCATCCGAATTGCTCCAGGAAGCGCAGATCATTAGACCAGAAGTATCGAATATCATCGATGCGATGCTTGAGCATCGTGATCCGTTGCGGGCCCATGCCGAAGGCGAAGCCGGTGAAGCGGCGTGGGTCGTAGCCCCCGTTCTCCAGCACCACCGGATGCACCATCCCCGCCCCGGCGATCTCCAGCCATCCCGTGAATTTGCACACCCGACAGCCGCGCCCCTCGCACAGGATGCAGTCGATATCCACCTCCACGCTGGGCTCTGTGAAGGGGAAATAGGAAGGGCGGAAGCGGACCCTGCGCTCCGGTCCGAACATCCGGCGGGCGAAATCCGCCAGAGTGCCCTTCAGGTCGCTCATGGTCACCCGCTCGCCGACCGCCAGTCCTTCCACCTGATGGAACATGATCTCGGAGCGAGCGGTGATCTGCTCGTAACGGTAGCACATCCCGGGGAGGATCACCCGCACCGGCTCTGGACAGAAGGCCCGCATGGCGTGGATCTGGCCCGGCGAGGTGTGGGTGCGCAGGATTACCCCCTCCCGGTCCGTGTAGAAGGTGCTCCACATATCCCGGGCTGGATGATGGGGTGGGATGTTCAGCAGCTGGAAATTGTATTCATCGGTCTCCACATCGCGGCTGGCGAAGACCTGGAAACCCATTTCGGCGAAGATCGCCACGATCTCCCGAAGGGTCTGGGTGGCCGGATGAAGCCGGCCGGCGCGAACCGGGCGGCCGGGCAGGGTGACGTCAAGCGGTGGGGCCTCCAGCTCCCGGCGCAGCGCGGCCTGGCGGACCTTTTCCAGGCAGGCGGCGTAGGCGGCCTCCAGGGCTTCCTTGATCTCATTCGCTTTGCGCCCGATGATCGGCCGTTGATCTTTGGGCAGGGTCCCCAGCAAGGCGAAGGCCTCCATCAGCCGGCTCCGCCGCCCCAGGTAACCGGCATACCACGCCCGGAGCGCCTCCTCGGTATCCAGGGCCTCCAGGGCCCGCAGCGCCTCCTCTCGCAACCGCTCCAGCTCCTCCGTGGTGATCATCCCGTCGTTCCCTCCTGGGGTGAGTCTGCATCCATGGCGCAGGGCTCACGCCACCGGCTCTTGACCAGAGTCCGATCATGAAACAATCACGCCCTCATCCCCACCAGGGACGAGGGCGTGGGATCCCCCGCGGTACCACCCTGCTTGGCCTGGGCGCACCCGTCCCAGACCCCCTCATCAGCCCATGGTTTTTACCGATGGGCAGCCCGGATAACGGTGGGCCTTCCGGGAGCGACTACTGCGGACGCATGGAGGTCCGGTTCGCCGCTCCGGCTCCAGGGCGAACTTCAGCCGGGGGTCGCCGAGCAGGGCTCTCAGCCTGTGGCCCCGCCGCTCTGGCGGCGCCGCTCCGGCCTACTCCTCCCCTTCCTCGCCGTTTTTAATCGATGTTCGGTTCTGGAATTTCCCTCAAGCACAGATCCACACGGGGAAGCGGATCCCGCCACAGCCATTCAACCCGTAGCCGGAAACCCGGCACAGCCACGCTTTCCAGAAGGCCAGCCATCGCGCGCTGGATCTTATATCCGGTCTCGCTCCAGCGGTGGACCCATAAGATCCTGTGTTCTCGATCCACGGCCCAATATTCAGGAATCCCTGCCTGTTCATAATCCCGCGCTTTTTCTTCCAGGTCCAGTGTGCGGGTAGAGGGACTGATCACCTCAACGATCAGGGCCGGACGCACAGGGAGGGGGACGCTGCGAGCGCGTTCCAGTTCTTCCGGAGGGAGAACGAATACATCAGGCTCCCGTATCACTTCGGGAAGAATCTGAAGCGCCGCAGGGCCCTGATGGGCCCTGCCCCATTGTCGTTGCTCGCAATAGCCGTCCAGCAATCGCAGGAGGAAGCGCACCAGATCCTGGTGTTCCGCCGTTGCAGGGGAGTGCACAATCACCTCACCTCGGACGAACTCCCAGAGCGCATCCTCCGGCGCCTCCGCCAGATAACGCTCCAGCGTCCACCCACCCAGCCGAATCAAATAAGACTCGGGAACCGTTTCCTCTTGTTCTGCGCGAACCACCACCCTCATGGGCATGTTGCTCTCCAGGTCGCGCTGCAATAATTATAATAGGAGTTACGCAGTTGAAAGCTCTAAAGGTGGAACGGAATGGCCCCACCCCCCTTTCTCCCCCCTCCCCACGGCCCAACGGGCC
>JAUQQB010000166.1 GCA_030550075.1 Chloroflexota bacterium
TGGGGAGGGGGAGAAGGGGGGTGGGGCCATTCCGTTCCACCTTTAGAGCTTTCAACTGCGTAACTCCTATCCCTGAAGAGCGGAAGAGCCCTCCCGGATAAGGGCAATCCTTCCCCATCAGGAGGAGAGACGATGAGCATCTTCGACCTGTTCTGGATCTTCTTGATTTTCAGCACCATGTTCCCCGCTTTGCAACGTCGGCTTCTAGAGGAATCTCGCGCACGGTTGATCCGCCAGATTGAGCGCCGGCGCGGCACGCGCCTGATCACGATGATCCATCGTCAGGAGATCATCGGGTTTTTCGGGCTTCCCATCTCCCGTTACATCGACATCGAGGATTCAGAACAGGTTCTCCGGGCGATCCGGTTAACCCCTCCAGATATGCCCATCGATCTGATTCTCCACACACCGGGCGGTCTGGTTCTGGCCGCCGAGCAGATCGCCCAGGCGCTGGTCCGTCATCCGGGGAAGGTGACAGTGTTCATCCCTCACTATGCGATGTCTGGTGGGACGTTGATCGCACTGGCGGCCGATGAGATCGTGATGGATGAGAATGCGGTGTTGGGCCCGGTGGATCCCCAGCTGGGGCAGTATCCGGCGGCTTCGATCTTGAGGGTGGTGGAGACCAAGCCACTGGCGAACATTGAGGATCATACCCTTATCCTGGCGGATATCGCCCGCAAGGCAATCGAACAGGTGCGTTCAACAGTGACCGAGCTGCTCATCGCCAATGGGATGGACGCGGAACGGGCGGCGATCATCGCGGAGGCTCTGAGCAGCGGGCGCTGGACGCATGATTATCCGATCTCGGTTCGGGAGGCTCAGGCGCTGGGGTTGCCGGCTCGGGCTGGATTGCCTGAGGAGATCTATCGTCTTATGGAGATGTTCCCGCAAGCCACCCCGCGACGTCCCTCGGTGGAGTATATTCCCATGCCCTATCGCCAGGAGGGCCCCGCTCCCCGATCCCGTTAAACTAATGTTCGCCGGATCCAGTGTTATACTTGAAGTAGTCGAACTTGGTAGACTTTTTGTATGATTGGGCGGATGATGGTCTCACCCCTTTCGCCTCCTTCCCTACAGCCCAAAAGGCTGTAAGGAGGGAGGTGAAGAGTTTGGAATCTTTTCTCTTCCCTCCCTGCGGCTCCTTGGGCCAATGGGAATCGTAGAGAAGTGGCTTGTCCACATCGGGAGAGCACACAGACTGCGCGTCATGCGGTTAGCTTTGTCCGAAGCCCAGTGAACAGAGCATCCGCTCAATCGAGGCGATCTGAATGGCCCTGATCTTGCTGATTCGACATGCGGCGAATGATTCGATGGGTAAATGGCTAGCCGGATGGACGCCGGGGATCCATTTAAACGAGGAGGGACGTCGCCAGGCCGAAGCGTTGGCGGAGCGCCTGGAATCCTTCCCGATCCGGGCGATTTACAGCAGCCCTCTTGAGCGCGCGGTGGAGACCGCCGAGCCGCTGGCCCGCCGTAAAGGATTGCAAATCCAGATTGTGCCGGAACTGGGGGAAGTGCGCTATGGAGAGTGGACGGGGAAATCGTTAAAGCGATTGCGGCGTCAGAAGGCTTGGCAGCGCCTGGTGAGCCTGATTAGCCGGGCTCGTTTTCAGGGCGGCGAGACGATGGTCGATCTGGTCGCGCGGGCGATTAACGCAGTGGAAACCATCGCCAGCCGCCATCCTCGGGATGTGGTGGCCCTCTTCACCCACGCCGATCTGATCCGGGCGGTGACGGCGTATTATCTGGGGATGCCTCTGGATCTTTACCATCGGCTGATGATCGCGCCGGCTTCCGTGACCGTTTTCTGGCTGGCGGAGGGGCCACCGCTGCTCCTGCGGCTGAACGATACGGGCCCGCTTCGCTGGCCCCTTGAGGATCTGGCCCATCTTTCCAGGCAGCGAAAGCGATAAGGGTGGAGATGCCTCGATTGATTTACGACCTGCGGCCAGTGGATCGTATCACGGCGGACGCGGTGGGCGAGCCGGGACGGCGGACGTTTTATATCCAGGCTCGCCAGGATGACATACTGGTCACCATCCTCTGCGAGAAGGAGCAGGTGAGGGCGCTGGCGCATTCCCTGGAGGAGCTTCTGGAGGAGATCAATGAGAAATATCCGCGTCCGTTGAGGCAGGAACCCGACGAGTCGGAGCTGCAACTGGAGGAACCCCTGGAGCCGCTCTTCCGGGCCGGCCGCATGGGGCTTGGCTATGAGCCCCGGGAGGACTGGATCGTCCTGGTGATCCAGGAACTGGCGGAGGAGGATCAGGATCCGGATCTGTTGCGGGTCGTGCGTTTCTGGGCGACGCGGGAGCAGATGCATGCCCTCAGCCGCCACGGCGCCGATGTCGTCGCCCGGGGCCGTCCCCTCTGCCCCCTGTGCGGCCGTCCGATCGATCCCGAGGGACATGTCTGCCCTCGTCGGAACGGCAAGGCCGTCGTATTTTAAACCAGTCCTGCAGGCCTCTGGCCTTGCTGGGCAGGAATGGCTTTTCTCCCCTCTCCCTCTTCTCCGCAGCCCGAAAGTCCACAGGGAAGGGGGAAAGCCCTCTGGAACTCCATGAGACATGGGAACGATTTCGCGTCGTCCTCGTTCCACCGTTGCGCGGAGGATCCCCGACCCATTGCCCCCTGAAACACCAAAGGAAACGGTCCTCCGCTGGCTTCAGGAAGGGGAGATCCAGCTCCTGGGTCTGGTCCCCTGGGGATCCAATGCGACGTTTCTCGTGGCTGTTGTTCGCGAGGGAATAGCGGGTCTGGCGATCTATAAACCCCAGCGGGGCGAGGAGCCTCTCTGGGATTTCCCCCATGGCACGCTCTGCTATCGCGAGGTCGCGGCCTATGTGGTCAGCGAGGCCCTCGGCTGGGGCCTGGTGCCCCCCACCGTGCTGCGACCCTCCGGCCCTTATGGTCGCGGGGCGCTCCAGCTCTATATTGATGCCGATCCGGAGGAGAATTACTTCACCTTCCGCGACGATCCGGCGTTGCAGCCGGTGCTGATGCGCGTAGCTGTGTTCGATCTGATCACCAACAACGCGGACCGCAAGGCCGGACATTGTCTGAAGGATCGCAACGGGCGGATCTGGGCCATCGATCACGGGATCTGTTTCCACACGGAGCCCAAGCTGCGGACGGTGATCTGGGATTATCGGGGCCAGAGGATCCCGGAGGACATCGTGGAGGAGGTTCGAACGTTCTATCAACGTTTGAAGGAAGATAAGGGCCTGCGGGCGGAGCTGGCCTGTTTGCTGAGCGCGGAGGAGATCACGGCTCTGGAGGAACGGACGGCGGCCCTCCTGGAGCATCCGGTCTTCCCCCATCCCGGACCCTGGCGCTCTGTGCCGTGGCCGATCATTTAGCGGGCTCTCACCTTACTTTTCGGCTTCCAGGTATCGGCGTAGACATTGGAGCTCCCGGCTTTCTCGGAGGGAACGGATGAGCTCTTCGAACTTCGATGGGCGAACGGCGATGACTCGATGAAGCAAGTTCCCCTCTGCCGGCAGCCCCAACCGGGCAACATCCACCCCATTCTGTCGGGCCACCTTGAGAATCCATTCCTCCGATCTTGGATGAAGGAGAACGATTCGGTGGCCTCGCTCTCGATCCTCCAGCACGCGGATCTGACAGCCTGCTTCCCAGGCGTTCAGTTCGATCTCCGCGAGCTTGCGAAGATAGCCGGGTTGCGAGCTATCGGGATCTTCATCCATCAGAGCGATAGCGTTCTTCGACTTCCTCAGGTAATTGCAAATGTCCCCCTTGCCACCCGCATGGCGGATTCGCCGACGAGGGATTCCCAATTCTCTGAGTAACGAGACGTCCGGGTTACATTCGACCAGGACGAGGCTCTCCGGACGGCTCATCCTGATTGGCCCTCCTCGAGGAATCGCTCCAAATCGAAGAAGAGACCAGCGCCCAAATCCATGAGCTCCTCAAGCTCGGTCTCCTTCAGCATCCGAACCCGGGTCTGTTTGTCCTTCCAATAGGTGAGAAACACACCCACATCCTGCTGTGGGGCTTTCTCCAGAATGGAGAGGAGGAAATAAGGGTTATGAGTGGAAATGAAATACTGGTTCGATGAATCCCTGGCAATTCGTTCTGCCAGATACTTGGTGTGATAAGGAAAAGCATGAGCTTCGGGTTCTTCCAAAATCAAGATGGCATTCTTGTTCGATTCGATGGCAATCAGGTGAAAGATCAGACGTTGCAAGGTGTCTGAAAGCACAATGTAAGGATAGGCAATGATGACCCCATTCTCTTCTTTCTGGATTTCGATCCTGGACTCCTGGGGCTTCAACACGACGCGCAGATCATATTCCTGGAGCAAATCAGCCACTAATTGCCGCAGGCTTTTATGGGTGAGCAGGAGCTGCATTAAATTCTCCCCAGCCACAGGGCGCAGGAAATCGGATTCCCGTTGTGGGAACTTGTTCAGCAGACGGAAGCGATAAAATCGAAAAGGTGATAAGAATTTAGAATGTTCTATCCTAAATTCTGAAGCGCCATCGAAAGAAGCATAATAAGAAAAATCCATCTGCGGACCCCGCGCCGTTAAGCGAAAGGGATAGGATGCTTCTGTGACTGTGAATTGTAGTGTCCATTGATATTCTCCAGCTTCAATTTGAATCGTGCTCTCGAGGTCTTCATTATAAAACAAATTAGAAAGTGTCTCACACCTGATTATTGTTTTCAAATCATATGTATAAGGGAGGGAGAAAACCCCCAGGGCCTCGAGCAAATTGGATTTCCCGGTATTCGGAGGACCGATAAAGAGGTTGACCCGACGGCAAGGGATGTTCAGTTCCTTAATGGATTTGAAGCTCCGGATCGTTAATTGTGAGATGGCCATAGATGGTCTCCCTCCTAAGAAAGGCAAATCCCTCTCGTTATCACTATATATTGAATCTGGAAAACGGGGTAGCCCTTTTAGGGTGTCATGATGAGGGGATTCCCCATGCGATTGGGCCATACGGTGAGAGGAACTCGGACGACGCCGTTTCGGTCTGACTTGCTAAGGAGAAGCCAGGTTAGCCCCTCGGGGCTCGAGGATCACGACCCCTGGCTCACGACCACGCGCACCACGTGCTGTTCGTCGGTTCCATCCGGGAAGGTGCCGCTGAGCAGCCGGCCCCGCCCCCGGGGCTGGACGTAGCCATCGTTTTGATGGACCCGCGCCCGGAGCACGTGTTCTCCTTCCTCTGGATGTTCCCACCGGTAGCGCCAGATGGTCCAGACGTAGGGAGTGGGGCCCCGGGTGAGCTCGGCTTCCTCCCAGGTTCGCCCGTCGTCCACGCTGACCTCCACGCGGGCGATCCCGACCGGTCCTGAGAAGGCAATGCCCCGGATCTCCACCGGTTGCCTCGGGATCATCCCGGAGCCGGGCTCATCGATGCGGGAGTTGGGTTTGATGATCGCTTCCCTGGACCAGCCCTGGCCCTCCCAGTAGCCGATGTGCTCCCCCCGGATCAGCTCGATACGGGTGATCCATTTTGGCTGCTTCATGCCGTAGCGGCCCGGCCAGAGGGCCCGGAGGGGAAAGCCATGCTCAGGAGGCAATACTTCTCCGTTCATCATATACGCCAGGATGGAATGAGGGTCCCGGGCCAGGCTCACCGGGATGCTGGTATGATAGCCGTCCGCGGCGTGGAGGACCACCTCCGTGGCGGTGGATCGGGCACCGGCCAGCGTCAGGAGATCTCCCATCCGCACGCCCTTCCACAGCGCGTTGCCGATGAGATCCCCGCCCACCGGGTTGCTGATGCACTCCAGGGTCCGCATCTCGATCACCGCGGGCATCGCGAGGAGTTCCGGATAGGTCAGGCGGAGCGGGCGTTCGACCTCCCCCGTGATCTCCAGCGTCCATGTCTCGATCTCCACCCGGGGGATGGTGCTGTATTTCACCTCGTAGAACTCGCGAGTAGGCGTGATGGGGACGGGGGAGACGATGTCCCATTGTTCCGGCCCGGGCAACTGGATGGGAATCCGGGTGGAAGGGGGACGTTCCTCCGAAGGGGATGCCGGAAGGGGGAACCGGCGGGCACAAGCCGCGGCCGCGGCTCCCATCGCGCCGCCTACCAGAAACCGCAAAACCTCTCGCCGTCGCCACCGCATCGAAGGCCCCTTTCTCTGCTTAAACAGGCACGTCGCTTTGCTCCGTGCCCGACTAGAAACAGGGCTTTTCCTGTTCGTAGTCGGGCACGTGAGTGCCCGTTCTTTTTGGGAACGCTTCGACGGGCACTCCGCTTCGCTTCGTGCCCTACTACAAACAGGGGGTCTTTCGTTCGTAGTAGGGCACGTGAGTGCCCGTTCTCTTTGTGAGCGCTTAGACAGGCACTCCGCTTTGCTTCGTGCCCGACTACAAACAAAGGGCTTTTCCTGTTCGTAGTAGGGCACGCAAGTGCCCGTCTTCTTTTTGTGAACGCTTAGACGGGCACTCCGCTTCGCTTCGTGCCCTACTACAAACAGGGTTTTTCGTTCGTAGT
>JAUQQB010000167.1 GCA_030550075.1 Chloroflexota bacterium
CTGCCACCATTTCGCTGATCCTGGAGCTGGTGAAGTGGCTGGAGCGACGGGGATGGTTTGGAGGAATGCCCGCGTGATTGCGTTGAGGTCGAAAAATAGAAATACTTTTCCCCTCCCACAGCCCTCCGGACCGCCGGAATAAGGGGAATGCCCCCGCGATTCCCCATTCACTTTTCGCGCATCTCCATCGAGTTCAGGAGGGTAGAATTATGAATGCATGGCTTGATTCGGCTCGAAGTTGGATTGAGAATGTTATGAGCCAGTTAGGATACCCGGGGATATTCCTGGCTACGATCGTGGAGGTTGTCTTTCCTCCACTTCCCTCGGATCTCCTGGTGACGACCGCAGGTCTTTCCGCTGCTGACGGCGTTCTGGAGCCGGAGGGCATTATCATAGCCGCAACGGCAGGCACCGTGGTCGGATCCTTCATCCTTTATGCGATCAGTCGTTTCTCAGGCGAGCCATCCCTTCGCAGATGGATACACCGATACGGGCATTGGATTCGAATGAGCGATGAAGGGTTCGAACGTTCCAGGCGCTGGTTCCACCGCTTTGGAATGCCCCTGGTTCCACTGGCCCATTTCATTCCTGGTCTTCGCAGCCTCATCGCCATCCCGGCTGGCCTCAGTCGATTCCCGATTGCCCTTTTCCTGGCGCTGACCGCTATGGGAGCGGCTATCCGCGCCGGCTTCCAGACCGGGCTGGGGCTTCTTCTGGGCTGGCATGGCCTTGACCTTCTTTCGAATATGCCTTCGCATGGCTGGATCATCCTGATCGTGCTTGCGTCGCTCGGAATATGCATAGCTTTTATGCTTAAACAACTTGTTATAAAAGACGGATAGGTCAACGGGACGCTTTTTGTCGTAAAATTAACAGAGGAATCTCGCCACATCCGGTCGAACGACTCCCTCCTCGCAATCTATAGAGCTGTGAGGAGGCAAGAACTCATGAAAACTCAAGCGGGAGGAAGTGGCCTTTGACCGCTTGTCCTGCCCCACAAGCTTTAAGGCTCAGCGGTTCAACTGCCGCTGAAATCCAGAGCGCATGAGGTGAGGTAAGAACCCATGGAATTTCCATTGTGGGCATGGCTCCTGTTCCATGTCATCGTGGCGTTTATGCTCGCCCTGGACCTCGGGGTGTTCCATCGGAACGCCCATGAGGTGAAGCTGAAAGAGGCGCTGATCTGGAGCGGGGTGTGGATCGCCGTTGCCCTCGCTTTTAACGCGCTTATCTGGTTGGTCTGGGGCCATGAGCCCGCCCTTCATTTCCTCACCGCCTATCTGGTGGAGAAGTCCCTCAGCATGGATAACCTCTTCGTCTTCGCTGTGATCTTCTCTTACTTCGCGGTGCCGCCCGCCTATCAGCATCGTGTGCTCTTCTGGGGGATCCTGGGCGCGGTGCTGATGCGGGCGACCTTCATCTTCGCTGGCGTCCAGCTCCTGAAGCTGTTCCACTGGATGATCTACATCTTTGGCGCTTTCCTGATCTACACCGGCATCCGCCTGGCCCGGCGCAGTGACGAGGAGGTGGACCCCGCGCGCAACCCGGTCCTCCGCTTCGCCCGCCGCTTCCTGCCCCTCACAGCCACCTACCACGGCCAGCGCTTTCTGGTGCGGGATGGGAGGCGATGGATGGCCACGCCGTTGCTGCTGACCCTGCTGGTCGTGGAGAGCACCGATGTGATGTTCGCTGTCGACTCGGTGCCTGCGGTGCTGGCGATCACCCCGGAGCTGTTCATCGCTTACACGTCGAACATCTTCGCCATCCTGGGCCTGCGCGCTCTTTACTTCGTGCTGGCCGGGCTGATTCAACAGCTCCGTTACCTCCACTTCGGGCTCTCGGTGATCCTGGTTTACATTGGCCTCAAGATGCTCCTGTCGGATTGGGTGAAGATCCCGCCAGCCCTCTCCCTGGGGGTTGTGGTGCTGGTTCTTTTGATCAGCGGGCTGGCCTCGTGGATCGCAGGTCAGCGAGAGAAGGCGCACCTCCCCTCCCAGAAGTGAGAGGGCCCCGGGAGTGGCGACCGGCCAGGCCGCTCCGGCCCCGGCGGAAAGGCCCTTCTCCCCTCTCCGCAGTCCTGCGGGCCGGGGGAGGAAAGGAGAGGGACATCGGGACTCCCCCTGGACAGAGGCCAGCTGCGTAAGTCCTGTTGAGGGAAGCGACTTTCAATGACCCGTCAGCTCAGCCTGTTCGATTCGTTCGCGAAACCTGCCCTGACGCCGGAGACGCCGCTGGCTCAGGCCCGACAGGCTTTTGAGGATTACCTGAGAAGCGGGGATTACTCGAAACATACGGTCTATTTCTTTATCCACGATCTCCGGCTCCTGGGGCAATGCCTGGGCGAGGAGCGACCCATCGGCTCCATCGGCCTGAAGGATCTCCATATTTTCGTCGACTGGCTGCGACGCCGCCGGGGGATTCCATGTTCCCCGAAATCCCTTCGACGGCGTATCACCTCCGTGAAAGCGTTCTTCCGCTGGTTATATGAGGATCTCCAGGCGCTGCCCCATAATCCGGCGGCGGAACTGGTTTACCCCGAGGCCGCCGAGCCCCTCCCGGAAGTGCTGACGCCGGAGCAAATCCAGGCGGCTCTCGAGGCTGCCGCCGGGTTCCGACAGGAAGGAGATGCCCGGCCTCTCACGCTGCTCACATTGTTGCTCCATACCGGTCTGAAGAAGAGCGAGGTGGTCGCTCTGCGATTGAATCACTTCGAGCTCCACGAGCCGGCGGTGTGGATCCGTTACGCCCATCCCCGCTACCGGCATAAGGAGCGCAAGCTGCCGCTTCCCCCCGAGTGGCCCGACCTGTTTCGGGAATACCTCCGCCAGTATCGAATTGAGAACCGGGTTTTCCCCTGGACGCCGCGGAACTTAGAATATGTGCTGGAGGATGTGGCCCGTCGGGCCGGTATGGATCATCTCTCCTTTGAGACCCTCCGATGGACATGCGCGCTGCGGGATTTCATTCAGGGGATGGAGCCGGAAGCGCTGCGTCGGAAACTGGGGCTCTCCGAGATCCAGTGGCGAGATACCTTCCGGCGCCTCCAGGCCCTGGCCGGGCGCTTCGAAACGCCCTGAAGGCGCTCCGGGTTCTCCTCCCCGCGATCTTGCTTCTCCTGACCCCCCGCCCGCCCGCCGCGGCCCGTGCGCCCCTTCCGGCCTTTTCCTTCCCTCCCACCATCCATCCAGCGCTGGCGAAACGCCTCCTGCAGGCCCGCCCTGATGAGCGGATCCCGGTTCTGATCCAGATGGAAGGGCCCTCCCCGCGGGAGATGGCCGCCCAGGAGCTGGAGGAAGGTCGCCCATCCCTGGAGCGGCGGGCGCGTCTGGTCGCTCGCCTGCGAGCCCGCGCCGAAGCGGCCCAGGCTGCGCTCCTCCAGCGTCTGCAGGAAGGGGAACGCGTGGGGGAAGTCGAAGCCATCCGCCCGCTCTGGCTCTCCAACCAGATCGCCGCCCGCATCACCCGCAACCGGCTCCTCGCCCTCAGCCGCGAGCCGGGAGTCCGCCAGATCCGGGAGGATCGCTTCCAGCGGTGGATTCATAGCCCCCCGAGTGGAAGGCTGGAGGACCCTCTTTCCACACCCTGGAACCTCGCGATGATCCACGCGCCCGAGGCCTGGGCGGCGTTCGGGATCACGGGGACCGGCGTGGTGGTGGCCAACATCGACACGGGGGTGGACTGGTTGCACCCGGCCCTGCACCGGGCGTATCGGGGCTACGATCCCCGTGGATTCCACCGCCACACGGGCAACTGGTATGATGCCACCGGGGTCGGAGCGGTTTACCCGGTGGATAGCAACGGCCACGGCACCCACACGATGGGTTTGATGGTCGGCGAGGGGATCGGCGTGGCCCCCGGCGCCCGCTGGATCGCCGTCCGCGCCTTCGATGCCTCCGGCTACGCGCTGGATTCCTGGATCCACGCCGCCTTCGAGTGGATCCTCGCCCCGGAGGGGAATCCAGCCCTGGCTCCCGATATCCTCAACAATTCCTGGGGGAACCCCAACGGATGGGACACCACTTTTGCGGAAGCGCTGGAGGCTCTGCAGGCAGCCGGGATCTTCGCCGTGTTCAGCGCCGGAAATAACGGGCCCGAGCCGGGCTCCGTGGCCTCGCCCGCCAGCCTTCCCGGCGCCTTCGCCGTCGGCGCGGTGGATGCGGAAGGACAGATCGCCTGGTTCTCCAGCCGGGGCCCCTCCCCCTGGGGGGAGATCCGCCCTCACGTGGTGGCGCCGGGCGTCCGGGTCCGCTCCACATGGCCCGGCGGAACTTACGCGGAACGGAGCGGAACCTCCATGGCCGCCCCCCACGCGGCGGGGGTAGCTGCCCTGCTGAAGGCCGCGCGGCCGGATCTTTCCCCTCTGCAGATCGCCGAGATCCTCACCCGGACGGCCGCGCCTCTCACTACCACCATCCCCAACAACGATAGCGGCTGGGGCCTGATCCACACCCTGGACGCCCTCAGCCTCGCGGTGGAAAGCGGGGTCCTGGAGGGGACCGTTCGGGACCCCAGCGGGGCTCCCATCGTCGGGGCCACCCTGACCGCGGTCTCCCGCGATGGGACGCTTCGGATCTCCCGGGAGACCGACGCCCGGGGGCGCTATCGGTTTTTCCTTCGGGCGAACACCTACGATCTCACGGCCGCCGCCTTCGGCTACACCTCTCAGCGGGTCTTCGGGATCCTGATTACCCGGGGAGTCACCCGCACCCTGGACTTCCAGCTGGATCCGCTGCCGCGAGGATCGCTGACCGTTCGGGCGACGGATGAAGCGGGAGGGGCCGTGCTCTCCCCGACCCTGACCCTGATCGGAACCCCGATCTCCCTCACCCAGCCTGCTTTCCCGTTCACCCTCACGGTCCCCATCGGTCTTTACACCGTGCGCCTGCGTGCGCTGGGCTATCGAGTGGTAACGGCAACGGTCGAAGTGCAGAGCGGTGTGACGGCCACGATCGCCCTCACGATGCCCCGGATGCCCCGCGTCCTGGTGGTGGATTCCGGGGCCTGGTATAACGACTCCGCTCTCTCGTTCTACCGGCAAGCCCTCAACGCGCGGGCGTGGTCCTACGATGAGTATCGGATCGTCTATCCCCCGGTTCCACCTCCGACTTCCACACTGGCCACTTACGACCTGGTCGTGTGGTCCTCGCCCTTCGATTCGCCGGGCTATATTGGGGCGGACCGGGCGCTGACCTTCTTCCTGCGGGGAGGAGGCCACCTGCTGATCAGCGGCCAGGACGTGGCGTTCTGGGACGATGGGGGAAGCGGGTTGCTATATGCCCCCTACCTGCGAGAGCTGTTAGGGACGCGCTATGTGCGGGATTCCACCGGGATCTTCACCGTCACCGGCGCCCTGGATGGGCCTTTCGCCGGGATCGAGACAGCGATCCGCGGGGAGGGCGGCGCGATGAACCAGATCGCGCCCGACGAGATCGGGCCGGCGGATCCCCTCATCGATCGGCCCATGGATTACCTGGACGACGGCGGAGCGGTAACCGCAGCAGGCCTCTGCCGACCCTATCGGGGGATGGTCTTCGCCTTCGGGCTGGAGGGGATCCCGGACCGTGAAATTCGAGGGGAGCTCCTCGAGCGGGCGCTCCGCGCTTTCCAGGCGCCTCCGCGCCCCTGGGGCCTTCGCTGGGATCCCGTCCTCACGGAGCGGGTGGTCCCCACCGCCACCCAGGTCGTTTTCACCGCCACCCTTCAGAACCTCAGCGAGGTCGCCACGGACACGGTGTCCTTTGAGATCGAGGGGAGTGGATGGCCCATGACGCTGATCCCCTCCACCATGACCCTGGGACCATGCGCCAGGGACACCCTCACGCTGACAGTGACCGTCCCGGATGGGCTTCCCCGGGATGTCCGGGCCACGATCACCGTTACCGCCCGTTCCGCCCTCTCGCCCGCTCTGACCATCCCAGCTGTCTGGCACCTGAAGACGCCTGCACCCTTCCTGCTGGTGGAGGACGACCGCTGGTTCGAGGTCGGGGAATCCTACCGCCGCGCCCTGGCCGCTGCCGGGCTCTCGTTCGATCGCTGGCGGGTCAGCGGCTACTACGGGAATGGATCCCCCACCGAGGCCGATCTCGCGCGCTATGAGGGGATCATCTGGTTCACCGGCTACGACTGGTTCGATCCGCTGTCGGAGGAAGAGGAACAGCGTCTGCTGGACTTCCTGCGCCGGGGAGGGCGCCTGGCTTTCTTCTCTCAGGATTACCTGTATACATTGCTGGTCTACAACCGGCCATGGACCTTTGCGAACGTCCTGGGGGTGGAGGCTCACGATGAGGGGCTGACGGCCACTACGGGGCTCCCCAGCCCGCTCTCCCCCATCGGCCGTGGGTTCCCCCGCTGGACGATCCATCTGCCCTACACCAACTGGACGGATGCCCTGGAACCCGTGTCCGATGCCACGCCCGTCTGGCGCGGCGAG
>JAUQQB010000168.1 GCA_030550075.1 Chloroflexota bacterium
GCGCGCCTTCGGCGCGCCCCCAGATCCCCAACTTCCCTGTCCTCCTCCCCACGCCCTGAAGGGTCGTGGGGAGAGGCGAAAGAAAGGTGCCTGGCCCAGCCCCAAATCAACCGGGGGGAGGGATCCCCGGACTCTCCTCTGGTGGAGGCCAATGGCCTAAGGCCTGCTTTACCTAATGGGAGAAACATCCAGATAGCAACCTGGTATCATGAACAGGAACCCTGATGTGGAGGGAAGGAGAGTGATCACCGCCCTGAATATCGCTCAGATTTTGCTGGCGATCGCAGTAATCGCCATCATTCTGCTTCAAGCCGGATCTTCGCAGCTGGGAGGGGTCTTTGGGTTAGCAGATGTGGGGGTGCCCCGGAAGCGTCGAGGATTGGAGCGCACGGTCTTCAACCTCACGATCTTCCTGGCGGTCCTCTTTCTGATCCTGGCTGTGGTGAATGTAATCGTGACCGGGACCCCTGTGGGTTAGTGCAACCTATACCCTACGCTTGTCTCGTGATGACTCGAGGAGGGATAGGAATAGGCCTGTTGCGTCATCACCGTGAGGGGACTTTCGAGGTCAGGCGGGTCCCCTTCGGTGGTCTGCCCGACCCTAACGTCCTTTTTCTCCCCCCTCCCCCAGTTCTTTGAGCTATGGGGAGGGGGGAGAAACTTCTACGGACTTCTCCGACAGATGCTCACCGCGTTAATTCCACACGGCACAGGTTTGCGGCAGAGTATATGACACCTGAAAGCCGAGAGATCCAGTGATGGCTCCACGTTCCCGCTATCCCACCCTGGCTCGTGGGTTGTATCTCCCACTGATCCTTGTGTTGCTCATGGCGCTCAGTCTGGGAGTGCTAATGGCCTCCCTGGCCCTCCGGGCGGGCGTGGAAACGGTCCCGGCGCGCGGGGGGCACTACGTGGAGGCGATCGTGGGTCCGATCGCCACCCTGAACCCGCTTCAGATTCAACCCGGAGATCCGGAAGCGGACATTGCCCGCGTGATCTTCAACGGCTTGGTTCGGCTAGATGCTCAGGGGTTGCCGGAAGGGGACTTGGCCCAGCGCTGGGAGGTCTCTGAGGACGGGTTGCGCTATACCTTCTACCTGCGCCCAAATGTCCGCTGGCATGATGGAGCCCCGCTGACCGCAGAGGATGTCCTGTTCACCGTGCGCCTGTTGCAGTCCCCGGATCTCCCGGGACCCCCGGAACACGCGCGCCTCTGGCAATCCATCGAGGTCGTTCCGGTGAACAGCCTGACGGTGCAGTTCCGGTTACCGGAGCCGCTGGCGCTCTTCCCAGATCTTTTGACTTTTGGAATCCTGCCGGCTCATTCCCTGCGTGATGTGCCGCCCGCTCAGATCCCCACACATCCGTTCAATCTAAATCCGATTGGTACTGGCCCTTATCGGGTGGCATCCGTGCATGTAGAGGAAGGCCGGATCCAGCGGGTGGTTCTTGCCGCCAACTCCTCTTATTTCCGCGGCCCGCCTTTGCTGGAGCAAGTGGAGTTCCGCATTTTCCCGGACACCCGCACCGCTCTCCTGGCCTATCGAGCGGGGGAAGTCCAGGCCATTGCCCGCATCTCCCCTGCAGATCTGAATCAGATCCGCGCGTTACCTTCTCTGAATTTGTTCTCGGCCATCCTTTCGAGTTACCAGGTTATCCTGCTGAATCACGCCTCTCCTCTATTCCGCGAGCAGGAAGTGCGGGAAGCCCTCTGGCTGGCCCTGGATCGCCAGCGCCTGATCGATCAGTTCCTGGCCGGTCAGGGGGTGATCGCCGACAGTCCGATCCTGCCCGGTAACTGGGCCTATCATCCTCAACTTCCGTCCATTCCGTATGATCCGGAGAAAGCGCGGGCGATGCTGGAAGCGCGGGGCTGGGTGATCCCCGAGGGAGGAACGGTGCGGCAAAAGGGAGACCTGACGCTGCGCTTCCGCCTGGCCGCGAGTGCCGATGGCTTTCATGACCTCATCGCTCAGGAGATCGCCCGACAGTGGCGGGCGCTCGGGATCGCCGTTGATGTGGATCCCATCCCAGGGGATCTGGTGGAGCAGATCCTGGCTCCTCATCGGTTTGACGCCGCGCTGGTGGAGCTGATGGTCCCGGGAGATCCTGACCCTTACCCTTTCTGGCATGAAACGCAGGTGGATTCCGGGCAGAACTATAGCGGGTTCAGGGATCGGGACATCAGCGAGGTCATCGAGGAAGCCCGTCGAACGCTGGATATCGTCCGTCGCCGGGAGCTCTACTGGCGCTTCCAGGAGCTGTTTCAGGAAAAGGTTCCCGCGATCCTGCTCTTCTATCCGGTTTACACGTTTGTCGTGGATGAGCAGATCTCTGGAATCCAGGTAGGAGCACTGTTCAACTCGCCCGCGGATCGTTTTGAGGGAATCACAGAGTGGTATACTCTGGTCCGCCGTCGGATCATTGTGCGATAGAGCAGAGAACGCGGATCATCACCACGCGAATCCCCAAGAGCCCATTTATTTTTGAGGCTGGGCCGGGCGCCGAAAGCGCCCAGCCCAAGAACCTGAGCCTCATCAATGGGCCTTTTGGATTATGGGAAGAGAAGGAGGAGTGATATGGAGCCCATAGAGTTCCTTAATCGCCACTCATTTCTAGTGTTCGGTGGTCTGGCGTTGGTAGGGCTGGGCGCCTTTTTGTTGTTCCGCCGAGCCGGATGGATCGGATGGGGGCTCTGGGCCCTCGCCTTGATCGCTCTGGCGGTTTTCTGGCTCTCCATGCGAACTCGTCCTTCTCAATCTTTCGCCTCGCAGGCGGAGATCGAAGCCGCCTTGCAATCCGGACGGCCTGTGCTCGTTTACTGGTTCTCTAATTATTGACTGGGCTGCCTGTCTCTTCAGCCTGCCGTGCGCAGGATTGAGCGGGAATGGCGTCAGGGGAAGGTGCTCTATGTGGAGGCCTTAAGCCCTGCAGGGCGATCCTTCGGGAGGACGTATGGATTACGCCTCACGCCATCCTTTGCGTTATTCGATGGGCAAGGACGCCTGATTCGCATCTGGATGGGAACAGCAGGAGTTCCGACTCGAGTGGACCTGGAGAAAAGCCTTCGAGGAGAGCCATGAAAATATCAGGCCTCTCAGGGTAAGACAAGGCATGCCTCGCCCCTGCCCGGGTCTTCCCAGGTTATACATCCCGTTGTGGGGGAAGTAAAGACCAGCCTCGTCGTCCAAGCCAGCGAGCGAGCTCTGTTGCCACCAGCCAAGCGCTGGCCTCAAAGAAGGCATAGGTTCGGCGTACAGAATCCGGGAGTGCGGCCTCCAAATCCGCGTTCTCGGCCACCCAGACCACGTGCTCCATCTCCTCAATCCGATCCAGCACCTCCCCCGGGGTGCCCGGCACTGGGATGTCCGCATAGCTGGGACGGCGCTGGTGGGGGAAGGTCACCGCGTAATCCGGCAGGCGAGGTAAGATTCCCATCGCAATATAAGCATGGTGGAAAAAGAAAATTTGATCGCCCGGGCGGGCCAGCTCAAAAGCCGGTATAAACCGGAAACCCGCCGCTTCCCAGGCCGACCAGTCCACCATGACCCGATCGACCAGGGCGCGCAATTCGGCCAGCGAGGGAACCGCAGAAGTGCGCAGACTAAGGATAAATCCCTCCCGGACCTCTGAGAGGTGATCGAGGGCGTGATGAAGGGTCGCCTGAGCCTTCTCCGGCAATGGATCCCTATAGATCCGGCGGGCGAGGGCCGTCCGGGTCTGTTCCGCCAGTTGCCCAAGCGCCTGCAACGCCTGAAGACCGGCGCGCAGATCCCACAATTGCATCCGCCTCACCCTTTTCTATTAGGGTTCAAATGCGACATGCCTGGTTGTAGACCCGGGGTGGGAGGTGATGGCTGGGGGGCGAAGCCCCCCAGCCATCACCTCCTATATGATCTTAACGCTCCAAAACCGCTCGCGCCAGATGCTCCAGGCCATCCAGATCATCCAGATCCAGCCACTGGAGCATGAGGCATTCCACGCCAGCCTCGCCAAGGCGCTCGATCTGTTCGCGGATCTCCGATGGGGTGCCGATCAACACCCCTCGGGCCCGTAGAACTTCCTCTGAGCGTCCGCCCAGCTTGCGACGGACTTCCGTCGGATCCCGGCCGAAAACCAGCCCGGTCATGAGGGAGCGGCGGATCCGTTCGAACGGTCGCCCCTCCTGAGCCAGATATTCATTTAGCTGCGCATTCAGCATCCGGAAACGTTCAAGAGGGACCATGACTGCGTTCCATTCATCGGCGTAACGGGCCGCGATCGCCAGGGTCTGACGAAGCCCATTGCCGCCGATTAGCAGCGGCGGGCCGCCCGGGCGCTGTGGACGGGGTCGTAGCGTAGCGCCTTTCAACTGGAAAAACCGTCCTCGGAAGTCCACAGGTTCTGGGCTGCGCAGCAGGCGATCGATCACCTCCACCCCCTCTCGAAAGCGGATAAATCGCTCTCGAAGCGGGAGCAAATCGAATCCGAACATCTCATGCTCCCGAACCTGCCATCCCGCTCCCAGACCGAGGATCAGGCGCCCGCCGGAGAGATCATCCACAGCTGCCGCCATCCATGCCGTGAAGACCGGATGACGAAAAGAAAGGGGTGTAACCAGGGGGCCGAAGGTCAGGCGCCGGGTGTGGCCGGCCAACCAGGTCAGGGAGATCCATAGCTCCAGCGCGTCCAGATCAGGAGGATCCGGGTTCGTAAAATGGTCGGAACGGAAGAGGCCATAGAACCCCAGATCTTCGGCAGCCCGGGCGATCCGTTGCCATCGCGACCAGTTCAGGCCATTCTGCCCTTCGATCATCAACGCGATCTCTGGTTTCATAGCGCTCTCCAAAGTGAGAATTGAGGCGGTCTACACCCCCCATGTCTGGATCCTTGGGAATTTGCGGGATGATGAGATACTGCGCTCCCATATGTGAGGGCGCAGTATCTCATTAACGTCAGATATAGGTCTCGTTGAGCAAAGCACCCCGGAAAATCCCAGAGAGCCCTGGCAGATCCTCGATTTCGGTCAGTGACCGATTGAAGCGGTAGCAATTCCTTTATCCCAGGCATTTTTGAGGCAGGCGGGGCTGCTCCAAAATATTCAATTTCTCCCTCCTCGCGGCCCGAAGGGCCGCGAGGAGGGAGAAAGGGAGGAGAGGCCTGCTCCTGACGCTTATAGATCAGGCCTCCTCGCGATTTGTGGATCAAACCCAGGTGTCTGTTAGCAGAGAACCCCATTTTTCCCCTTGAAGGCTTTAAGGGGCCGGGGGCCGCCATGGGCATCTTTCAGGCACCGCTCCCCATTTCACAGGAGCCTGAGCAAGCCATGGGGCGACACTTGCCTTTCCTGCAAATCTTATCTACAATGAAAGTAGCCCGGCCATGTGCGTGAGGTCGTGCTCAGCGGCTTGCGCCAACACCCTTTAAAGAGGGGGCCGGACTCTGGCCCGGGGACGCGTTAGACGGCCTGCGCGCGAGGCACGTTAAGGCGGCAACCGGCAGGAGGCCCCCACCTGAGCGAGAGGGTGCATAAGCCCGGCGGCCCACGGCATGGCGGGGCTTTTTTGTTTAGGAGTTACGCAGTTAGCCTTCTTCTCGGGTTTCTAGGGCCGGGGCGGGCGCGGTGCCCGCTCCGGCCACAAAAATCATTTTATCTCCCCTTCCTATGGCCTTTCGGCCACGGGGAGGGGGGATAAAGGGGGAAGGTGCTCCTCAACTCTCCTTCGACGGAGGTCAACTACGTAAGTCCTATTGTTACGTGGTTGATTTCCCCAAGGGGCTTCAGGGGCGGTGACTGCTCTCGCAGGTGTTTCTCATGAGATATGGTCCTCCAGCCAGTCCGCAAGCGCCCAGCGTCGCTCCGTCACTTCATCCAGTTGCCGAGCAAGCGCCAGCGCTCGAACCCGCAAGCCTGCGGCTTCTTCACCGATCCCCAGCGCATCCACAACCAGAGACCACCAGCCCAGGATCGCCCGAGCCAGGATCCGAATGGCCTCATAGGAAGGTTGGGGGGAACTCTCCTCCAGATAATTCAGAGCAGCTTCCGCCATGGCTTGTACAGAGGATCCTTCGGGACCGGCAGCTCGAGCGCGAGCCCACGTATTGAAGACGTCCAGCCAGCTTAACAGGCCCTGTGCAGACCGGATCTCCTTCAACACATCCAGGAGTTCCATAAAGAATCCTTATGAGCCCGGGATGGACTGCCAGATACCTCTTTTGATTAGCAAATCACGGGAGCCGGTTGATCGGCGCAATGGGGCAGGCCCTTTCTCCCTTTCCTCCCTTCCCGCGGCCCGAAGGCCCGCGGGGAAGGAGGAAATTTTATAACTATAGGAGTTACGCAGTTGAAAGCTCTAAAGGTGGAACGGAATGGCCCCACCCCCCTTCTCCCCCCTCCCCACGGCCCTTT
>JAUQQB010000169.1 GCA_030550075.1 Chloroflexota bacterium
TCGGACCATGGGTGGCGATCCTGATTATGATCTGTGTGCTTTCCATTCAGGCTCTGATCTTCCAGGATGGCGGTCTAATTGCCCTGGGGTCGAATATTTTCAATATGGGGATCCTGGGGGCCCTGGTCGCCTATGCGGCGGATCAGACGCTTCGTGGCATATTCGGAGACCGGCGATGGGTGCGCCCGGCAGCGGCTTTCCTGGCGGGCTGGACCGCGGTTGTGATGGGGGCATTGGCCACCGGATTGGAGCTGGCCCTCTCCGGCCTGGTCCCTGCGAATATCGTGCTGCCCGCCATGGGAGGGATCCATGCCCTGATCGGCATTGTGGAAGGATTGATTACCATGGGTGCCGTGGCGTTCCTGAGCACGGTCCGCCGGGAGCTGATGGCTGAGCGACCGGTCGCCGGACAGGTCCCTCTGTGGATGGCAGGACTGGCTCTAACGCTGATCCTGACACTCATGGCTCCGATCGCCTCTTCAGATCCGGATGGACTGGAGCGAGTGGCGGAGGATCTCGGCTTCATTCAGGCTGCCCGTCCATCGGTGTTTTCGTTGCTTCCCGATTATGTGATCCCGGGCCTACCCAACGAGAGCCTGGCTACAATCTTGGCTGGGATTTTGGGAACCCTCCTGGCCTTTGGATTGGTGATGGTCCTGTTCCTGGGCCGGCGTTCTCGCCAGGGTCAAAGGGCTTCAAATTAGAAGTTGCGCGGTCGGGGCCACTCCCAGCTCAAAAATAAACTTTATCCCCTTCCCTGCGGCCTTTCGGCCGTGGGGAAGGGAGATAAAGGGGGAGGGGCCCTCAACTCCTCCTGGGCGAAGGCCAGCTGTGTAAGCCCTAAACAGGACACCTGATTATGGGGAAAAGGATAGCCCTTTCCTCCTCCTCCGAAGCCCCCAGGCGTAGGGGGGGAGAAAGGGGGAGGAGCAACTCCCTCTCTATGCCGAGCGCCATTGCTCGAATCCCAAAACCAGGTTGAAACGAGTAATAGTACTAAACGGGATGAGTGTAACACATTTTCATTTCCATGATCCTTATCAGCCTCTGGATAGTCCAATTCATCGCCTGGATCCCCGGGTGAAGCTGATCCTGGCCCTGGGATTCATTCTGACTGCCACACTTCTGCCGGCGGGGGCATGGCTATCTTATGCGCTGCTGGGCGCGGCAGGGTGGACGGCAGCATCCCTCTCCGGTCTGGGGATCCGAAGGGTCCTGCGTCGTTCCATGCTGGCTTTGCCTTTTGTCCTGGCTGTCCTCCCCGTGGTGTTCACCGCCCCCGGACCGTCCTGGCTTACGTTCCCTTTGGGCTCCTGGCAGATATCGGTGCGCGCAGAGGGGGTGATCCGGTTTTTGAGCGTCCTTCTCAAATCGTGGCTTTCCCTGCAGATCGCCGTGATCATGGTCGGGACCACGGCGTTCCCGGATCTTCTGGCAGCCATGCGGGCAATAGGGATCCCTCGTTTCCTAGTGATGACCTTCGGGCTGATGTGGCGTTACCTGTTCGTTCTCGTGGATGAAGCGATCCGGATGTTACGGGCCCGGGAAGCCCGGAGTGTGGCTCCAGAGGCCTCAGGCCGTCGTGTGGGAGGGACTCTGACCTGGCGGGCCCAGGTGACCGGTCAGATGGTGGGGACGCTGTTCCTTCGCACCCTGGAGCGCGGGGAGCGAATTTATATGGCGATGGTGGCGCGAGGATATGATGGGGAAGTGCGAATGCTTTTTATGCCATCTTTATCTCGGCATGACCTTGTGCCCCTGGTCGGCGGCCTCCTTTTTCTGTTAGGGGTGCTTCTCCTGGGGTGGGTTTTCTAACTCAACTTGCTGTCTGGAATTTGAATAAACTTGTCCATCTCCTGATCCAGGGAATTTGAAAGTGGGCGAGGCCGCTTTTGGCGGCCCTCCAAAGAGGATTGATTCGATGTTTCCACTAATTGAAGCAGAGAGACTGATCTACATCTATCCGGATGGCCACCCGGCGTTACAGGGAGTCTCCCTGCGGATCGGTCGAGGGGAGAAGATTGCCCTGGTGGGGCCCAATGGGGCAGGGAAATCCACTCTGTTGCTCGTGCTGGGCGGTTTGCTTCGCCCTACAGCGGGGGTTTTGCGAGTTGAGGGCCGAGAAGTGGGCGATGGAGATCTCCGGCACCTTCGGGCGAAGGCCGGGCTGGTCTTCCAGGATCCGGATGATCAGTTGTTCTCACCCACGGTGTTCGATGATGTGGCTTTCGGCCCGATCTATCAGGGGTTGCCGGAGCGGGAAGTGCGGGAGCGGGTGTATCAGGCGCTGGAAGCGGTCGGAATGGCCTGGGCGGCTTCCCGGATCTCCCATCATTTAAGCGTGGGGGAGAAAAAGCGGGTAGCGATCGCGACGGTGCTGGCGCTCCGCCCTGAGCTCATGTTGCTCGATGAGCCCACGGCCGGCCTCGATCCGCGGGGCCGTCGAGAGCTGATCCAGCTGTTGCAGGAGCTTCCTCAGGCCATGCTGGTGGCCACCCACGATATGCGCTTGGTCGCTGAACTGTTCCCTCGCGTGATCCTCATGGATCAGGGGCGGATCGTGGCGGATGGGCCTGCCCATCAGATCCTGCGCGATGAGGCGCTCTTGGAGGCGCACGGGCTGGAACCTCCTTAGTGCGCCGCAGCGCTTTGTTGAAAAGGCTTTCAGGGCTGGGAGGGCCCGCCGAAGGTGGCCCCGCCCTCAAACGCCAAATTTCCCCCTCCGCAAAGCGGTGAGGGGGCCAGAGAGCTGGATCTCTTCCTCAAAGGAGCGTACCATGCCTCATTGTGTTCACGTTCGCCGTCTGTTACGGGAGCGTGGCTATCGGGTAACCCCTCAGCGATTGATGGTGCTGGAGATCATCCGCACAGCGGATCGTCATCTGACGGCGGAGGAGATCCATTCGGCCCTGCAAGAACGTTATCCCGGGGTCGATCTCTCCACCGTCTATCGAACCCTCCGATTGTTCATTCGGCTGGGTCTTGTGGAACAGCGCGAGCTGGGAGGCGGTCACCGCGTATATGAATGGCAGATGCAGCCGGACCATGGGCATTTCCTGTGTGAGCGATGTGGGCGGCTGGAGCATCTGGAAGGGGCGTTCCTGGAGCCGCTCCGTCTCACGCTGGAGCGCGCGCGGGGTTATCACGTGCGCCGGGTGGAAGCAACGGTATTGGGATTGTGTTCGGCCTGTCGAAGTGCATCATGATGCAGAACAAGTCGCTTGGTCACGGAACACTTCCAGAAGGTCATCATCCTGCTGAACATTGAGCCGCCTAACCAGTGTGTGATTCGTGGAGATAGAGCTCGATGTAAATCTCATCGAATAACTGGTTCTGGCAAGCGATCACCTGACGTTGTTTCAGAAGCTCCAGCAGGCCCAGGAAAAGGGCAATGAGATCATAGCGGGTCTCCGCTTCCTGAAGCAAATGGCTTAATGCCACTCGCTGTCCATCTCGCACCGCTTTCAGGATCCGTTCGATCGCCTCGTGGATGGTCAAGCGATATGGGGTGAGAAAACGATCAACGGAGGGTGCCTCCGGCTGAGCCAATAACGCGCGGCGGGCCAGGCGGAGGAGATCTTCCAGGCGGACACCTTCCAGACCGATCCCGGGAGCCTCAGGCCGGGGAGACGGCGCGGTTCGCCCATAAGCCGTGAATCCCTCCCGTTCGGCGAGCCGGCGGGCCAGCGTCCGGAAGAGACGATAAGCTTTCAGCTGCTCCACCAGCGCTTCCCCGATATCTTCCTCCTGTTCATCGGGCTCCGGCGGCCGTGGCAGGAGCATGGAGGATTTGATGTAAAGCAGTTTGGCGGCGATCACCAGATATTCCGCCAGCTGGTCCAGGGTCAGCGCCTGAAGGATCGTCACATATTCCAGATATTGAGCGGTCACCTGAGCCAGGGAGATCTGGGTGATGTCCAGATCGTTCCGCTCGATCAGATAGAGAAGAAGATCGAGCGGGCCTTCAAAGAGCGGCAACTGGACCGGGGGCAGGGTCGGCCGAAAAGGAGTGGTCATGGAGCCTCCTGGAGCCAGCGCCAGAGCAAGCCCATGGCGGCATTTGCCGCCCATTCCGCCGCATGCGGTAGAGGGCCTCGATGGCCGCGCTGAAGACTTCGGGAGCCTTCCGGGGCGGCCAGGGCGACGGTGATCTGGAAGTTCTCCGCTCCCTGAAGGACTTCGGCGGTTAACCCTACGGCTGTTCCCGCTTGGCGACGGATCGCTTCCGCTGCGTGTTCCGGGGCGGCCACCAGTCGGGGTCGCACTTCCCCAATTCGGAAGACCTGACCCTCCGGATCCGCCGCCGCCAGGCGTCCGCCCAGCAATCCTAAAGTGCCCCGTTCCAGAGTGGCCAGCGTAAGCCCGCGCTCCCGAAGCGCAGCGATCAAAGCTTCCTCCGGCGTACGGGTCCCTTCGCCGTAAATGGCCCAGCCGAGGCGCTCCCGGATGATCCGAACTGTTGCCTCCGCCCGGGCGGACGCTTCTTCCGGCGCGGCACCCCGCGCCCGGATCCGGATATCCACCATCCCGGGGTGCGCGTTCAGCCCTATCTGGGGATTCTCGCTCTCCAGCAGATCGCGCAACCGTTCATCGATCACGCTCTCGCCCATTCCAATTGTGCGAACGACCCGCCAGACCATCGCTTCCGCTGGCGGAAATCGCTTCTCCAGGCAGGGGATCACGGATTCCGTGAGCATTCGCTCCAGTTCACGGGGGACCCCCGGAAGGGCGAACAGGATGTGGTCCTCTTCCTCGAGCATGAAACCGGGGGCGGTTCCGAGGGGATTGTGGATCACATGGGAGCCCTGGGGGCGAAACGCCTGGCGGCGGTTGTTCTCCGGCATAGGGACCCCAAAGGCCTGGAAGCGGGCGCGGATCACCTCGAATAGCTCTGGATCGAAGATCAGCGGGTGCCCTGTGGCCTCTGCGACCGCCTCGCGGGTCACGTCATCCACCGTGGGCCCCAGTCCCCCGCTGATGATGAGGATCTCGCTCCGAGCCATCGCGGCCCGGATAGCGGCCACCATGCGAGGCAGATCATCCCCAACCACTGTGATCTGAACCAATGGGATGGAAAGCGATTGAAGGGCGCGGGCAATCCGGGCGGAATTGGTGTCCACAATGTCTCCGCTTAGCAGCTCCGTGCCGGTAGCCAGGACCTCCGCATTGGGCATATGTCCTCCCCTGTCCTGTTAGGATCATTCAGTATGCCTGGGGTGACGGGATTTCGCCGCCGTCACCCCAGGCAGATCCTCATATCCCCTCTCCTCCACTGCTTCGCGGCGGGGGAGAGGGAGCAGGGGTGGAGCGGGATAATTCACTGAGGGCAGCCTCCAGATTGGTGTCCTCCGGCAGATCTTCCAGTGAACGCACCATCTGGATCCATTTGCCCCATCGTCCATTCTCCTGAAAGCCCAGGGCCTGATAGATGGCGCGGGCCCGTTCATTATGCTCTCCCACCCAGAGCTCGCAAACCCGACAGCCTCGAGAGCGCAGATAAGCCATCCCGTGTAACAATAAGGCACGCCCCAGACCACGCCCCTGATACTCTGGATCCACCACCAGTTCATGAATCGCCCCCACTGTCCCGTGGTCCCACCGGGAATCGGTAGCAATAAACCCCACGAGACGATTTCCATCGTAAGCCACGAAAGATCCGTAAGGATCCCGATGGCGGAGCCATTTTAGATAAGCTTTCACTTCCGTGCGATGGCGATAATAGTAATCTCCCAAAGGTTGATAGGCGCGCAGGTAAAGGTCCACAAGATCTGCGGAGCCTGAGAGGGGTTCCTGCGCAATACGAATTGAACTTGTTGAGCGAGACAAAAGGAATCACCTCCTTCCGGAGGGTGTGTGATGGAAGCACTTACCCTTACTCGCATTAAGGGCATAGATGATTGGGCGAGAGGCCCCTCTCCTTATGTCGTGGAGCGGCGTAGGGAGAGGGAAGGTGTTTCAGATCGGATGGGCCATCGAGTGCGCCCCCCAACCCGAAACCTCTGGGGGCGGAGCTGGGCGTCGAGGGCACTCAGCTTCGCCCCCAGAGCCTCCCGAGGAAATCAACTACGTAACTCCTATCCTGTCAAATAACTGCAAGAGGCTTTCCAGAAGAATCGTCGGATCTCCAGGAAGGAGCCCGAAGCGAGCCTCGGGCTGGATGAACATGGGGCTACGGAAAGTGGCTTCCCAGCCCGAAAACTCTAAGAGCGCCCATGTGCTGGCCAGCTACGCTTTATCATGGCCTGCATCTCCTTTCGGTGCAGAGGACCGTGCGGGGAGGCAGGGGTTTTCCTCCATAAGCAGGATGATGGGGCGATCTGCTCTCAACTATTCTCAGCGATAAGCATCATTACGCTTGCGGATAT
>JAUQQB010000170.1 GCA_030550075.1 Chloroflexota bacterium
GCCGCGCGCCGAAGGCGCGCGGCTCGGCCCCAAAAGCCCCCAGGAGGAAACCGCCTCTATCCGTATAGACAATGCTGGAGGACAGCTGAATAGTTACCGACATTCTTCGGAATGGCCTGGAAAGAGAAGGCCCAAGGGGATGGGTCTGGAATCCCCTCCTTACGGCCCAAAGAGCCGCAGGAGGGGAGAGAAGAGAAAACAGAAAAGGCTTCTCAAGGAAAGATAAAAAGCAAGTTGAGTTACAATGATGAATGAGGATACAACCTGCTGCCCAGCCCCGGGGACTTTGCTACAGGGCAGCCCGCCTTGAACCAGAGGAAATTCATGCTCCCCCCTTCCCACAACCCGAAAGGCACGGGAAGGGAAAAGAAGGAGGACCTTCGATGGAATGGATCACATTCGGTATACCCATCCTTGTAGCGGCCCTAGCCTTGCTCTCTTCAGCCATCCGGATCCTACCCGAATGGGAACGAGGGGTGGTGTTGCGACTAGGACGATATCACGCAACCAAAGGGCCAGGCCTCTTCTTCGTGATCCCGATCATTGATCGGGTGATCCGAGTCAACCTGCGGTTGATGACCTTCGATGTGCCACCCCAGGAGGCGATCACCCGAGATAACGTCACCGTGAAGGTGAACGCCGTTGTCTTCTACCGCGTGATTGATCCAGCGAAAGCCATCACTCAGGTGGAAGACTTTAAGGCGGCAACCTGGAACCTGGCTCAAACCACCCTCCGCAGTGTCCTGGGCCAATCCGAGCTGGACGAGCTGCTCGCCCATCGCGATAAGGTCAACGCCCACCTGCGGCAAATCCTGGATGAGGCGACCGACTCGTGGGGGATTAAGGTCGTGATGGTGGAAGTAAAAGACGTGGAGCTGCCACAGGGAATGCAGCGGGCAATGGCCCGACAGGCCGAGGCAGAGCGGGAGAAGCGAGCCAAGATCATCCATGCGGAAGGGGAATACCAAGCGGCGAAGACCCTGGTGGAGGCCGCTCGCATGATCGCCTCGGAGCCCGCCGCCCTCCAGCTGCGCTACCTGCAAACTCTGACAGAGATCTCGATGGAGAAGAACTCCACCATCATTTTCCCGGTGCCAGTGGACACGCTCCAGGTCTTCCTGGGCAATATGCATCGGTCCAGCCCTGGCTCCTGAGAGCAGTAGGGGCGAAAAATTTTCGCCCTTACTTCCGCTGCCCACGGGGTCTTCGAGGCAGCAACTTCATTTATCAAGGGCCGCCAAGCGGCAATGCATTCAGCGCATCGCCTTGCCCGCCGAGGAGAGCAATCGATGTATCAGCGCCAAGTTCAGCGGGTATTATGGATAGTCCTGGCGGCCAATTTCACGGTGGCCATCATCAAGCTCTTCGTCGGCCTGCAAGCGGGAGCCCTGAGTGCTCTGGCTGACGCGTTCCATAGTGGGCTGGATGCCTCGGCCAACGTGATCGGGTTGGTGGGGATCGCTCTGGCCTCGCGGCCGCCGGATCGCAACCATCCCTATGGTCATCGCAAATATGAGGCCATCGCCGCCCTCATCCTGGGTGTCTTTCTGCTGATGGCCTCCCTGGAGGTCATCCGGGGGGTGATCGAGCGATTGCTTCTGGGAGGGCAACCGGAGGTGAGCGGGCCGTTACTCTTGCTGATGCTGCTCACTCTGCCAATGAATTTCGCTATTTCTCGCTATGAAGCTCGTCAAGGAGAGCGACTGCGCAGTAGTATCCTGATAGCCGACGCCCTTCACACCCGCACCGATATCTTCGTCACCCTATCCGTCCTGGCCAGCTTGTCCGCGGTCCGCCTGGGGCTCCCCTGGCTGGACCCCGCCGTCGCTCTAGGCGTGGTAGGGGTGATCGTATCCGCAGGCCTGCGTATCCTTCGATCCACCGCCCTAGTGCTCACGGACAGTGCAGCAATTGATCCGGTGGAAGTTGAGCGGGTGGCCCTCTCCGTGCCAGGGGTGCACTCCATTCACCGGGTGCGCAGCCGTGGAACACCCGATGAGACCTATGTTGATCTTCACCTCAAGGTGGACCCTGCGATGAGCACCGAGCAGGCCCACGCGATCGCCACGGAGGTCGAGGAGCGACTGAAAGCCGAGCTCCCAGGTGTGGTAGATGCGGTGGTTCATATAGAGCCCGGTCACCTACCTCCTTCCTCCGAATGGGAAGCCATGACGGTCCGTCTGCGGAACTTGGCTGACGGGCTGGGATTGGGCGTCCATGAGCTCCATGGGATCCAAACCCCGGGAGGGTATCACATCGGTCTCCACGTGGAGGTTGATGAAACCCTCTCCGTGGAAGAAGCACATGCCCGGGTCACAGAGCTGGAGCGACGAGCCCGGGAGCACTTCCCGCAGATCCTCACCGTGACCACCCATATTGAACCCCGGGCCCATGGACCGCGGGCCGCGGGCCTCGAGGCCCCAGAAGTCTTGGCGGTCGCTGCTCGGGAAGCTGTTGAGGGGATCTTCGGCCCTGGATCCTGTCAGGAGGTCCGTCTTTATCGCCATGAGGCAGGCTACGATGTGGCGATGATCTGCCAGGTGGCTGGGAAGACGCCGCTGGAGGAAGCCCATCGACAGGCCGAAGCCGTTGAGCAAGAACTGCGACAGCGCTTCCCAGAGCTCCAGCACATTATTATCCATGTGGAGCCAACTGAGACGCCTCAGAATGCTCTTCCATGAAGCGGAGCGAGCAGGAATGATCTTTCGGGCCTCGATTCCCGAAATCCGTGAGAGCCTGGTACAACCTTTCCAGGTTTATCCGATCGCTCAATTCGGAGCCGTTCGCGTTTATGCCTATCGCTCTTACGGAGAGGTCGTCCGGCACCGCCACCCGGAATTCGATGAGGTATTTCTGATCTATGAAGGGCTGGTCACCTTTTGGACCGACCGCCAGGAGCTGACCTTGAAGCCCGACGAACTGATCCGGATCCCTCGCGGGATGGCTCATCGTTCTGGATCACGGGTGCCTTCGCTGGTGCTGCTGTTTCGAAAGGATTTCATGCCCGAGCGTCGGAACGGCGATTTCCAGATTGGCGATCCGACCGTAGAATCCCTGATTCCTGTGCGCATCCACGAGCGCCTTCGAGCGCATCCGGTTTTCACGCCGACGCTTCTTCTGGAAGCCGATGCCGTTCGCTACCAGGGGCTTCGAGGAAGTGGTCTTTCCCCGGAGTGGGAAACCCAGGGCCCCGCGTTCCTCCTGCTGCTACGAGGCGAGATCACGATAGAGGCCTACCGATTCGAGTGGCCGGAGCCAACCCGGGGGATCCTGACCCCCGGTGAGCTGGCAGTCCTTCCCCCCGGCACGCGCTGGCGCTGGGAGAGCCGGGAGCCGTCCGTGCTCTTCTGGGTGGAGGATACGGAATCCTGAGGGGGCTTCCGGGTGGTGCGCCTTGCACCACCCGGAGGAACAGGGTCCTCCCTGCGGTCCAGAGGGAGATCGGAAAGGGAGATAATGGCAGTTAGCAGGATCCTCCTTACGGGCTGGCAGATCATGATCGCGGATCATCCTGCGTCACCATACTGCGAAAAGCCTGTCGACGCACAGGCATGCTGGGTCGAATGAGCCACACGATGAGCGGAGAACCGCAGGTTCACTTTTTCCGAGCCATTCCATGGCGACGGGTTCTGAGGATAATCGGCTGGGTCAGCTGGTCGCTGACCCTGACGGCGCTGATGGTCCTTCTGGTGGCCTGGCCGATGGAGGATGGGACCGCTCAGGCATGGCAGATCGGCCAGGCGGCTCCCCAAACCATTTTTGCCCCTTATGAACTTCGTTACCCCAGCGCCATCCTGACCGAGCAGGCTCGGGAGGCGGCCGCTGCCCAGGTCGCGCCAATCTACACCAGCCCGGATCCCCGTATCGCCCGTCAACAGGTGGAGAAGCTCCGTCAGAGCCTGGAGGCCATTGAACGGCTTCGCGAGGAAACCCTTCCGCTGGATGAAAAAGCCCGCCGTCTGGAGCAGATCAGCAGGGATTATGACCTTTCCCCCGAGCAACGTCTCCAGCTGCTGAGTGTGGATCCCTCCCGATGGGAGCTGCTCACCGGCGAAGCCCTGAGGTTGCTGGATCAGATCATGCGGGAGCCCATTCGGGAAGATGAGGTGCCAGTTGTGCTCCGGGAGCTCCCCCGTCAGGTGAGCGCTCGCCTCACAGAGGATGAGGCCAACCTGGTGGTCCGGCTGGTGGCCCCATTGATTGTCCCGAACAGCACACTGGATGTGGAGGCCACAGAGGCTGCCCGTCGACGGGCCCGGGAGGCGGTGCCCCCCCAGATCCGATGGGTCCGCGCGGGCGAGGCTATCATCCGCCAGGGGGACATCCTGGATGCGCTGGCCATGGAGGCGCTTCAGCAATATGGCCTGATCTCCCCGGCCACCCCATGGCATCTCCCCATCGCCCGTGGGACGATCGCCGGGGTGGGGGCGATCGGGCTGTTGCTGCTGATCCAGCGCCTCGCTCTGGAGGTTCAGGAACGCCCACGGCGCCTGATGGCCCTGCTGGGACTTTTCCTCCTCTTCACCCTGGGCGCACGGCTGACCACGGTCTTCGCGCCCGAATGGATCTGGGCATTTCCCACTGCGGCGCTGGGCATGCTCATGGCCACCGGATTGGGCACGATGCCGGCGCTGCTGCTCAGCGCGATCTGGTCTTTGTGGTTCGGGCTGATCGCCGATCGAACGCCCGCCTTCCTCGCCGCCTCCCTCCTGGCCAACTGGGTCACCATCCTGATGCTCCATCGGCTGGAGCGCTTCCAGACGCTGTTGATGGCCGGATTGAGCGCGGGCGCGGTCACCGGCCTGATCGGTATCGCCGCCACGGCGGAGACCGGATCGCTTTCCCCGCTGGGGGCGCTCATCGCCGGGGGAATGGGGTTGCTGGCCGGCGCCCTGTCCATCACCATCGCGCTGATCGGGTTTATCATGCTGGGAACCCTCTTCGATGTGACCACACCGCTTCATCTGCTGGAACTGGCCCGCCCGACCCATCCGCTCCTGCAGCAGTTGATGGTGCGAGCTCCGGGGACTTATCATCATACGCTGATGGTCGCGAACCTGGCGGAGCAGGCCGCCCTGCGGATCGGTGCCGATCCCCTCCTGGCCCGGGTGGGAGCGCTGTATCACGACATTGGGAAGATGGTTCGCCCGTATTTGTTTGTGGAAAACCAGGTGAACGGAGATAACCCTCACGAGCAGATGAATCCTTATGCCAGCGCCCAGGCCATCCTGCGCCATGTCGAGGATGGCCTGGCTCTGGCTCGACGCTACCGGTTGCCTCACCGGATCCGGTCCTTCATCCAGGAGCACCATGGGACCCTGTGCGTAACCATCCCCTATCATCGCGCGGTCCAGGAGGCCGGGAATCCCGAGAAAGTAGATCGGGCCGCCTTCTGCTACCGGGGCCCACGGCCTCAGAGCAAGGAAACCGCCATCGTGATGCTCGCGGATGGTTGCGAGGCCGCTGTTCGAGCTGCACGGCCAAAGGATCCCCAGGAGCTGGCCCAGATCCTGGAACGGGTGTTTCAGGAACGCATCCAATCCAGGCAACTGGATGAGGCGCCGCTGACGATGCAGGATCTCCAGGGGATTCGCGAAGCGTTCCTTCAGGTCTTTCAGGGGATGTTCCATCCCCGCCTGATCTATCCGGAGACCCAGCCCCGTTGAGAAGCCGGGTGATTCCTATCCGGAGTGTCTCGATGAAGGGAAAGACATCGCCTCCCATCCGAATCGCAGTTCGCGCGCTCCGCGCGTATCAAACCCCCGGACGCATCGCCGGGCTGCGGCGAGCCGCCCGAGCGGTCCTTCAGCGCCATGGCCTGGAGGGTAGCGCCACCCTGACGGTGGCGCTGGTAGATGACGAAACCATCCGCCGTTTGAACCGGACCTATCGGGGGATCGATGCGCCCACAGATGTGCTTTCCTTCCCCACACAAATGGAGATCTCTCCCGGTGTCCGATACCTGGGGGATGTGGTGATCGCCTTCCCCTATGCAGCCCGCCAGGCTCAACAGGAGGGTCATCCGCTGGATGGGGAGCTGGCATTGTTGACCGTGCATGGGGTGCTGCATTTGCTGGGATATGATCACGATACCGAGCCAGCGCGACGCCAGATGTGGGCCATCCAGCGGGAGGTCCTCCACCAGCTGGGCTTTCCAAAGATTGCCCCTGGAGACGAAGGGGTCCTACTCTCATAGAAGAAGGCCACCCGGCCTGTCCCGAAATCAGAATTCGGCTCATGTAGGTTTTGAGATGAAAAATGGCTCAAAATCCGTTGGGGTTATTTGGGGGGTGGGCGGGGCCACCGAAGGCGGCC
>JAUQQB010000171.1 GCA_030550075.1 Chloroflexota bacterium
CGGCCCCAAAAGCCCCCAGGAGGAAACCGCCTATATCCGTATAGACATTGCGGGAGAACGGCTGAATAGTTACCCCCAAACATCCTATGCCTTCCAGAGAATCACCCCCAGCACAGTGGCATGGACCCGCTCCAGGGCCTCGCGGGCCTGGAGCAGATGGGCCCGATGGGTGTGGCGGGCACGAGCGATGAGAAGCGCCCCATCGCTATGCTCCGCCAGCGCCAGGGTCCAGCTAACGGTTTGCGCCGGGGGGGCATAAATCAGGATCCGCTCCGCTCGCCGCCGGAGAGCTTGAAGGAGTTCCCCAACCTTTCGAGGGCTGGGAGGCAATCCATCAGAGCCCGGGGCGCCGGCGGGCAGCAAGCTCAACCCGGGGATCCCGGTCTCCGCCAGGGTCGCATCGATGGGGCCTCCCATCCTGGCCAGCAGCGCGCGGAGCCCAGGTGAAGGGGGAACTCCCAGCGCCTCATGAAGCTGAGGCCGCTCCAGATCCGCATCCACCAGCAGGGTTTGGCGACCTGCCTCCGCAAAGGCGAGGCCCAGATTTAGCGCGACCTCAGCAGCCGCCTCCCCGGGGGACGCTGGCGTCAGGAGCAAGACCTGAAGCGGGTGCTCCAGGCGCAGCGCCTCCAGGTTAGCTCGCAGGATCCGATAGGCTTCGGCCACCATCGGCCAAGGTCGAGGTTCCATATCGGCTGGAGTCAGGCGAGGTTCACGAAAGGGCTTCCGGGATCTCTTCCCGCCGGGCGCCTGCAGGCGCTTCCATCCATCGGCGGAGATTCTCCACGCCTTCCTCAAAGAACAGAACGATCAGCCCGACCATCAATCCCGCCAGGCCACCCAGGGCGACGTTCACGCGGGTCTGAGGTCGAAACCGAACATAGGTCGGCTCATCCACCAGCAAAGCGTCAATTCGATCTTCCCGACGGAGCCTCTTGTTTTCCTCCTGTCGCCACTCCACAAACTGCTGCGCCCATCGCTTGGCGATCTGCTTCGCCAGCTCTCCATCGACGGCCCGCACCTCCAGGCGGATGACCATGCTGCGCTCATCCAGGGAAAGCGACATATTTCGACGCAACTGCTCAGGAGCCATCGCGATGTCCAGCTCCTGGATTACCCGGCGTGCGGAGGGCTGCGCGGGATCGTCGCCTCCATAGACGCTGGAGAGGATCTGAAGATAACTGTTCAGGAGGGTTTTGGCGGCCTGGCTCTGTCCGAAATCCGGCCGCGCCGGCTGCACCGCGATCGTCGCCACCGCCCGATACATCGGCGTCTGCAGCCGGCTATAGACGAAAGCAAGGCCTGCCGCGACCACGGGGAAGATCACCAGCGCCCATCCTCGCCGCCGCAGAAGCCGGAGGTAATACTGGAGAAGCAGCCATTGCTCCGTCGCCCGGGCCGCCCCCAGCTCCAGCCAGCCCATCAGCAGGGCCAGCGCCCCTCCCAGCACCAGCCCCATCAGCGCCCCCGCCGCCACATTGAATGTCGTCTGCGGGCGGAATCGGCCGGCGACCGGCTGATCGACCAGGAGCGCGTCAATTTGATCCTCCTGCCGCAGCTTCATGTTCTCGGTCCGACGCCACTCGATAAACAGTTCCGCCCACGTCCGGGCGATCCGCTGGGCCACCTCTGGATCGTAAGATCGGACTTCCAGCTCGATCAGGAGGCTACGCTCATCGGCGGAGAAGATCGCATTCTGCCGCAACTGCTCCGGCGTCATATCCAGCTGCAGGGTCTGGATCACCCGGCTGGCAGAGGGTTGATGGAGATCCCCGCCCCCATAGGCGCTGGACATAATCTGCACATAACTGCTTAAGAGGGTTTTGGCGGCCTGGCTCTGTCCGAAATCCGGCCGCGCCGGCTGCACCGCAATCGTCGCCACCGCCCGATACACCGGTGTCTGTAGCCGGCTGTACACAAAGGCGCTCAGGGCGGTCATGATGGACAGGACCGGGATCAGCCACCCCCACCGCCGCAAAATCTGTGTGAGATCCCAAAGGCTCATGAAGTGCCTCGCTGCTTTCTATTAGACTTGTTTGCGGAATTCCCTCCTCCTCGCGGCTTGTGGGCCGCGGGGAGGGGGGAATTTTATGTTTGCCCTGGATGGAGGGATCGGCGAATTGCTCCGAAGTCTTAGAATTAACTGCTGTCAGGAGGGTCAAGCGGGTCTATCCCCTTTTATCCCCCTTTATCGCTTCGCGGCATAGAGAGGAAAAGTCCAGCCTGATTATTTTCGCCGGCTCCGGGGGATCTCCCCCAACATCCGGAAGCCCAGGCGCTCCACGTCCGTTCGGTCCCAGATCCGGGGATCCAGAAAGTAGGCCAGGAAGGCCAGGGTCAATCCGCCCAGGAGGCCCAGGGCGACCCAGAAGAGTGGTTCCAGCCGGGATCGAAGAGAAGGCGCGGTAGGGAAGGCCGCCGGCACATCGAGCGGTGTCAACGCCGCCATTCCTTCGCCAGCCTGGGGCCAGACCTGGCCGACCTCCCGACGCACCACCTCCACCGCCGCCCGGGCGATCGCCTCCGCCGTCCCGGGATCCGAGGCAGTGACATAAAGAACCACCAGGGAGCGCTGATAATCCGAAGTTAGGGCCCCCTGGACGGCGGGAGAAGGGAGGGCAAGACCCTCCGCCTGCAACCGCGCTGCCACTCGTTCCGCGAAGTCCCGGCTTCGAACCCAGGCGGAGACGGCCGCGGCCAGGTATTCGCTGGATAGCCAGCGGTAGTAGCCTTCGTAATCGTAATCCCCGCGACCCTCCGGCCGGATCCCCACCGCCAGGCGGATCGAGGTCTGATAGGCAGGCGCTGGCGGGCGATCCACCCCGGCCGCAAGGAATCCCAGTGCGGTCGGGATCAGGGCCAGCCATCCCCATCGTTTCAGCACTCGAAACAGTTCCTCGAACGTCATCAGGCGGAGTCAGCTCTTTCCACAATGATTTGTTGCAAATGATTTGTTGCACCGTTCGGAAACGGATTGTCCTACCCTACCTTCATCCCCTCCCCCCAAGCCGGAAGGACCATGGGGGTAAAAACCTTATCTGGGGCATCCTGTGTTCCATATATGATTATGAAAGCGAGACTTCCCAATGATCCAGTAGCACCCGCTCCACATCCTGGCCCTGACGGGCGGCTTCCCACGCCAGCTCAGCGATCTTCTTTATTTTTTCCCGGAACACCTGTTTGTCAAACTGCTCCGCATGGCGCCGGATCACCCGGGGATCAAAGCGCAGGGCCTCGAAGCGGCGCACGGCCTCCGCCAGGCTCTCTGGCGTGGGCGCATCGAAGAAGACACCCGTCACACCGTCCAACACCGTATCCAGCGCCCCACCGCCTGCGAAGGCGATCACCGGCCGCCCGGCGGCCATCGCCTCCACCGGCGCGATCCCGAAATCCTCCATCCCGGGGAACACAAAGGCCCGGCAGCGGGCGTAAAGATCCGCCAGCCGCTCCGCCGGAACCCGCCCCAGGAACGTGATGGTCGGCCCGGCCATCCGCCGCAGGCGCCGGCGGTCTCTGCCGTCCCCCACGATCACCAGGGGCAGCCCCAGCCGGTTGAACGCCTCAATGGCCAGGTCGATCCGCTTATACGGGATCAGGCGGGAGACGATCAAAAAGTAATCCTCGGTGTGGGTAGCAGGCTGGAAGCGCTGCACATCCACCGGCGGGTGGAGAAGGATCGATGGACGGCGGTAGAACTTCCGGATGCGGCGGGCCACCTCCCGCGAGATCGCGATGAAGGCATCCACCCGATCCGCCGCCGTCCGATCCCAGATCCGCAGGAGGGCGATCAGCGGCCGCAGCAGGCGGCGCAGCGGACCCGGCAGGCCCTCACGGGCGATGTATTCCTCATAAGCCCAGACATAACGGGTCGGCGTCAGACAGTAGCAGAGGTGAACCGCGGCGGGTCCCGTGACCACCCCATGGCAGAAGCCGCTCTTGTTCGAAATCACCACGTCATACCTGGAGAGGTTCAGCCCATCAAACGCCAGGGGATAGAGAGGAAGGTAAAGCTGGTGCTGCCGGTGGATGAACGGCAGGGCATCCAGCCAGGTGGTGTGGATCTCCCAGCCTCGATAATGGGCGGGCATTCGATCCCGGGCATAGATGCTGGTGTAGATAGGAGCGCCGGGGAAGGCTTCCACCAGGGCCTCCAGCACCGCCTCGGCGCCCCCCATCTGATTGAGCCAGTCATGGACCAGGGCGACGCGCATGGGCTCCTTGCTCAATCTGCTTGAGATCCTTCCGGTTCAAGCAGCAAAGGCGAGCGAACCGGGGCGAAGGACCGGCGGTGGATGGGGCTGGGGCCGTGGGCCTGGAGGGCCTGGCGGTGGGCCGGCGTGCCGTAGCCCTTATGCCTCGCAAAGCCGTATCCCGGGTAAATCTGATCCATCTCCACCATCCATCGATCCCGCGTGACCTTGGCCACAATGGAGGCCGCCGCGGCGGACAGACAGCGGGCATCCGCCCGAACCAGGACTCGCTGGGGCAGCGGGACCGGCAGGGCCAGGGCGTCCACGATCAGCGCCTCGGGAGGAACGGACAGTGCCTCCAGGGCCCGCAGCATCGCCAGACGGGTCGCCGGGACGATGCCGAGGGCGTCGATCTCCTCCGGTCCCGCCATCCCGATCCCCACCGCCCGGGCAACCCGAAGGATCTCCGGGAAAAGAGCCTCCCGCTGCTCGGGGGTCAGGGTTTTGGAATCCCGCACCCCCATCAGCGCCCGGCGCAGGCTCTTCGGGTCCGGCGGCAGGATCACCGCAGCGGCCGCCACCGGACCGGCCCAGGCGCCCCGTCCCGCCTCATCCAGGCCCGCCACGTTCCGACAGCCCTGACGCCAGAAAGCGGCCTCCTCAGCGAGCGTCGGCCGGGGAGGGCTCCGCCGACTCCGACCGGGCATAGCGTCCCTTCCAAGCGTTCCAGCGGATCAGCAGCAGTTCGCGGAACATGTTCAGGCTGTCCCGGAAAAGCCGGACGCGGCTTTCCGGGTTGAAATACCAGGTCACCGGAACCTCCACGATCCGGTAGCCGCGCAGGCGGGCGATAAACAGCACCTCCACATCGAAGCTCATGCCGTCCAGTCGCTGCGCCCGAAAGAGGTCCTCCGCCGCCTCAGCGCGGAACATCTTGAAGCCGCACTGCGTATCCTGAAAGCCCGGGACTGCCAGGAGGCGGACGATCGTGTTGAAGACCCTGCCGATCAGGTGGCGGTAGAGAGGCTCCCCGATCCGCCAGGCCCCCGGCGCCTCCCGGCTGCCGATGGCCACATCGAAGTGATCGAGCTGCGGTGGGAGGAACTTCACCACCTCCTCAATAGGGGTGGAAAGGTCCGCATCGCAGATATAGCGGTAGCGGCCGCGGGCGGCCAGCATCCCCTGGCGGACCGCCCGTCCCTTCCCCCGCTGGGGATCGCGGATCAGACGGACATAGGGATGATCCCGCGCGAAGGCCTCCACGATCTCCGCCGTTCGATCCGTGCTGCCGTTCTCCGCTACGATCACCTCGGCCGGCTGGCCCCAGGACCGCAGGAAGCGGTCAATGGCTTCGAGAGCGCGGGGCAGCCGGCGCTCCTCGTTGTGAGCCGGGATAATGATGGAAAGAAGCGGTTCGTTCATGCTTCCCTCAAGGATCGCTGTGCTCCCTCAGGTGAGCAGGAAGCAGCATAGCATAAAGAATGCCTTCAGGACAAGCTGGCTTCCCTCTTTGTATCCAGAGCCGTCCAGTTCCGGTTGATGGGATCAGCTCTGATCCTTTCTTTCTCCCCGTCGCTCTACGGGTTGTGGGAAGACGGATGTTGGACTGCACAGTTCGCTCTGGACCAGGCGGGCCGCGGGACCCGCGGTTTCGGCGCATTGCGGAGACGGGGCAGTCCCCTCCTTCCCTTTTCTCTCCCGACAGCCCTCCGGGGCACCGGGAGATATGTTGTGGAAAGAGCAAGGTTATCTTTTGGCGGCCCCGCTCACCTCAAAAGCCATAGGTATAGGTAGAGGAATCGACAATCATGAAACATGGGGAAACCTTGCTTCACGGCTCTTATGATAAAATCACGTCGTGTGCAACTTTATCCATGGATCTGATGAGAGGGCCTTCTGGAGGGAAGCGTAAGGCCCCTTACCCTTTCTCCCCTCTCTTGAAGGCCCAAAGGGCTTCCGAGAGAGGGGAGAAAATATCCTTGAGGGGCTGGAGTGCCGCCCTCGGCGGCGCCTCAGTTCCCCTAAACCTCAAGAAATTGCGCATGGCATAAAATCATTAGGACTTACGCAGTTCGTTTCCCATGGGGGCTTTGGGGGCGGAGCAGGGCGC
>JAUQQB010000172.1 GCA_030550075.1 Chloroflexota bacterium
ACGACGGAGGAACCGCGCGGGATGTCGGACCCGATGGGTCGTCCCACCCGCGGGAACCACGCTGATCGAGCCGTCAACCTCCAGGACAGCCATTTCCACCTCCCGGATGTCGGTTATCCCATGCTCCCGCAGCGCTGCCTCCAGGAGCTCCAAATCCAGCCCCTCCTGTCGGAGGTTCCTTTCCAGCACCCGGCCATGAAGCACCAGCAGGGTGGGCGTTCCCTCCAACAACGCACGCAACGGCTGCCATCGGAGGCGTAAGGAGGCCACAGCGAGATTCAGGGCCAGCAGAACCCCTGCCGCCAGGATCCCCCCGATCAGTGAGGTGGTCCGGCCCGACCATCGCGTTCTGGACCGCATTGGCGAGCAGCAGCAACAACACCAGATCGAACAGGGTCATCTGGCCGATTTCCCGCTTTCCGCTTAAGCGCAAGCCCAGCACAACCGCCAGATAGACCGCCGCAGCGCGAATCCCGATCTCCCATGCCGGCACCATCAGATTGAGCATATTGGCCTCCTACTTCAGCGGCAGGATCAGTGTGAAACGGCTTCCCTCCCCGGTCCGGCTTTCCACCTCCAGGTGCCCCCCATGGGCTTCCACGATCATCCGGGCAAGGAATAGCCCCAGCCCCAGACCGGGGCGGCCCTCCTGGCTACCCCGATAGAACGGTTCGAAGAGGCGCGGCAGGTCCTCGGGAGGAATCCCCGGCCCGGTGTCCTGGATATGGATTCGGACCTCCTGATCCCGGCTCTCCGCGCGGAGGGCCACGCATCCGCCAGGTGGTGTGAACTTCAGGGCGTTATCCACCAGGTTTTCCAGGGCCTGGGCCAGGCGTTCTGGGTCTGCCTGGATGGCCGGAAGGTCCGGCGGGATCTCCTCCTTCCAGTGTAAAGAGCGTTCACGGGCGATCCCAGCCCAAAGGGCCGCCTGCTCCCGAAGCCAGGCTCCCAGTTCCAGATGGCGTCGCTGTAGAGAGAGCGGGCCCGCTGAATGGCGATAGAGATGCGCCAGGTCCTCCAGCAACCGAGCAAGCTCGCCGAACACCTGTGACATCCCCTGAAGCAACTCCTGACGGAGGGGCGGGTTTTCCATCGCACCTCCCTGAAGGGCATGGAGGGCCGCCTGCAACGCGCCAATCAACCGTCCGAATTCATGGACGATACTCCTCAACAACAGACGGCGTGTCTCCTCCAGCTCCACCCGCCGCTGTTGAAGCCGATTGAAGACCTGAACGAGCTGCCGGATCTCCAGCGGCCCGCTTTCCGATAGGGTGACCGCTGGCCCTTCCAGTGGGGCCTCAGCGATCGCGCGGGTAACCTGCTGGAGCGGACGGCTAAGGGATTGAGCCAAGATCCAGCTGAACAATCCGCTCAGGACCAACCCCATCGCCAGCGTGCCCAGCACCAGGCGCTGGACCTGGCGAAACCCTTCCGTGACATCCGGTAGACGGCGCAACAGTCGCACATACCCCAGACGGGTCCCCTGCTCGCTGGTCACCGGGATGAGGACATCCAGGATAATATCGGAATCCACTCCCCGGAGAGCAGCCTGCCACGCCACCTCTCCCCGCTGCGCTCGTTCAAACAGCGGCCCTCCAGCGAAGGACCTCAGGCCGGGTTGTGCCTCCCCCGGGGCGGCCAGCAAACGGCCAGCGGAATCCAGCAGGAGCACTTGCGTGGGTTGCCGGATCGCCAGCGCCTGCAGAAAGGCCTGCGCGGCTGCGGGATCCGTCCAGATCTCCGGAAGAACTGTCCCCAGCCGCGCGATCAGAATCCCCTGATCCGCCATCTCCTGGGCCAGGGAGGGCAGGAGAATGCGTTCCTCCACCAGCTCCGTGAGCGTCAGTCCCAGGATCGGGGCGCTCAGGAGAAAGGGGAGCAGCATGCTGAGCAAGAGGCGGGAACGAAATGTGCGGAGCATGGGGGTTCCCCCTTATTCCTTAGGGACCAGCTTGTAGCCCACTCCTCGAACGGTCACAATCCGCTGGGGATGTTCCGGATCCTCTTCGATCTTCTCTCGTAACCAGCGGATATGCACATAGAGCGTCTCGGACTGGCCCGCGTATTCGGCTCCCCAAACTTGAGTCAGGAGGGTTTCGGTAGACAGAACCCGGTTCGGCGCCAGGGCCAGCGTGTAGAGTAGATCGAACTCCCTGGGCGTCAGGGAGAGGGGGCGGCCTGCCACGGTGACCGTGCGCGCCGCTGGATCGATAACCAGATCCCCCACGACCAGCGGGGATGACGAGGGCGACGCCGTCGACGACGAGCGGATCCGGCGCAGGACCGCACGGATGCGAGCGATCAGGACATCCGTATTGAAGGGTTTGGTGATGTAGTCCTCAGCCCCCAACTCGAGCCCGACCACCTGGTCCAGCTCTCGCCTCCGGGCCGTGAGGAAGATCACCGGGAGTCCCAGAGCCTCCCGGAATCGCCGCAGCGCTTCCAGCCCGTCCATCCCTGGCAACCCGATGTCCAGGAGGACCAGATCGGGCCGTTCCCGCGCGGCGATGGCCAGCCCCTCCTCCGCGCTGGCCGCCGTGTGGACCTGGAAGCCGGCCTGCTCGAGGCTGAAAGCCAGGCTGCGACGGAGTAAAGCGTCATCATCGATCAGAAGAATCCGTCCCCCCATCGATCCAACCTCCCCGAATCAAATGGATCTCCGCCATCCCCGCTTATTTTAGTGAGCTTCGTCCTGCTCGAGTAACCATCCTGAAAGCCATTCGCCCCTCTATCTGGTGAACTTGAGAGCCTTACTCTTTAACCGGACTCTGAACCAGCGGGCTGGGCGGCTGACCGTCTGGATCCTCCCTGGATAGGAGGAGAGCCCTCCCGCGGCCCAGAGGGCCGCAGAGGGATGGATACGTTATGGGATGGGCGTCTGGGGTCCCGTCCAGCTGGCCATCCCTCGCGATCCACCTCGAGAGGAAGAGGATCCGGGTTTGAGGGACAGGAGAGAAAAGCGCTCTTCCAGCCTCACCCGGCTCTCGATTGAATGTATCCCCCCATAAATGGCCCATTTGGGTGCCTCAAAATGGCCCTAATGGGGGATGACAGCAACCCCTGAGCTCCACAAAATCGATAGCAATATCCACCGGCTCCATGGGGACGGTCGATCGGAGGTGGACCATGGAGGTGTTGGAGCGGAGGGAACGGGACGCTTGCGGGATCGGCTTGCTGGCCCGCCCTGGAGGACCGGCGGATCATACGTTGCTCGCCATGGCGCTCCAGGCGCTGGATCGGATGTCCCACCGGGGGGCGACCGCGGATGATGGGCTCACCGGGGATGGCGCGGGGGTGCTCACCGCGTTCCCCCGCCGTCTGTTCCTCCGTTTCCTGGAGGCCCAGGGGCTTCATCCTCCCCATCCGACGCGCCTGGCCGCCGCCATGATCTTCCTGCCGGTGGAGCCCTGCGTTCAGGAGGACGCCCAGAGGATTCTGCGGGCCGCCTTCGTGGAGGAAGGATTCCATCTCCTGTCCTGGCGCCCGGTTCCCATCCGTCCGGAGATCCTGGGGCCCCGTGCCCGGGCTACATGTCCCTCCATTCTCCAGGCGCTGCTGGCGGACGAACGAGCGGATACTCCCGAAGGGATCGACCGCCGCCTGTATCGCGCCCGTCGCCGGGCCGAGCGGGCCCTGGCCGCTCGGGGAATTTCATGCTATGTGGCCTCCGCTTCCTGCCGCACCATAGTCTATAAGGCCCTCGTCCTGGCGCGGGATCTCCCCCGCTTCTACCCCGATCTGGCGAATCCCGACTTCGAAACCGACTTCGTCATTTTCCATCAGCGGTTCAGCACCAACACCCTGCCCGCCTGGGCGCGCGCCCAGCCCTTCCGGACCCTTTGCCACAATGGGGAAATCAACACCCTCCAGGGGAACGTCAACAGCATGCGCGCGCGGGAAGCCACCCTGGCCTCGCCCCTCTGGGGGGAGACGATCGAAGACCTGCGGCCGATCATCGACCAGAGCGGCTCCGACTCGGCGATGCTGGATAACGTGGTCGAGTTCCTGATCCACTCCGGCTACGATATCCGCCATGCCATGCGCATGCTGATCCCCGAGGCGTGGGAGAAAGCGGTGGATCTCGACGAGGCCGCCCGGGGATTCTACGCTTTCCATCAAGGCCTGATGGAGCCATGGGATGGCCCGGCAGCCGTTTTGTTCACCGACGGCCGCTTCGTCGGCGCACTGCTCGATCGCAACGGCCTGCGCCCGCTGCGGGTGCTGCGAACCGTTGATGGCCTGCTCTATTGTGGGTCGGAGATCGGCGCGCTGGAGATCCCCACGGAGCGCATCCTCAAGCTGGATCGCCTTGGGCCTGGCCAGATGCTGGCCGCGGATCTCCGAACCGGTCGAGTGCAGGACCATGCTTCTCTGCGCGCGGAGCTCAGCGCTCAACGTCCCTATGCGGAATGGGTCCGCCGTCATCGCTTGCGCCTGTCGGAGCCTCCGCAGGCCCCTGCCCTTTCAAACCCGGACGCTCTCCTCCGACAGCAGATCGCCTTCGGCTACACCGCCGAGGAGCTAAGGTTGATCCTCCGCCCGATGGCGCGGACCGGCCAGGAGCCGATTGGCTCTATGGGGGACGACACCCCGCTGGCGATGCTCTCCGGCTGGCCCCGGCCGCTTTACAACTTTTTCAAGCAGCGCTTCGCCCAGGTGACCAACCCGCCCATTGATCCCCTGCGGGAAACCCGGGTGATGTCCTTAACGGTGCTCCTGGGGGAACGGGCCAACCTGCTGATGCCCAAGGAGCAGGCCGCGCATCTCATCGAACTGCCGGGCCCGATACTCACGCCCGCTCAGCTGGAAGCCCTGGAGCGCCTCCCCGACCCTGCTTTCCGCGCGCTCCGCCTGCCCATGGTGTGGCCAATCGCCGAGGGGCCCGCGGGCCTTCGACGGGCGCTGGAGAAGCTGTGCCGGGTAGCCGAACGGGCGATCCAGGCTGGTTATCGCTTGCTGATCCTCAGCGACGAAGGAGTGGACGCCACGAATGCGCCGATCCCGGCCTTGCTGGCCGTGGGTGTCCTGCATCATCACCTGATCCGGGTCGGCCAGCGTGCCCGGGCGAGCTTGATTGTGGCCTCCGGGGAGCCCCGGGAGGTTCATCACTTCGCCTGCCTTCTGGGATACGGGGCCTCGGCGGTTTGCCCCTATCTGGCCGTTCAGACGGTGGCTGCGATGGCTGCGCGGGAGCGGGAAGGAGGGCGCTCCGAAACCCCGGAGGAGGCGGTGTGTCATTACATCCAGGCGATTGAGAAAGGCCTGCTGAAGGTGATGGCCCGTATGGGGATCTCCACCCTGGACGCCTATACCGGTGCCCAGATCTTTGAATGCATTGGCCTGCAGCAGGAGCTGGTGGAATGGGCTTTCGAGGGGACCCCTGGGGTCTTCGGCCCAGTCGGCCTGGAGGAGATCGCTCAACGCGTGCAGATCTGGCATCAGGCCGCTTTTCGCGCTGAACGCCCCGAGCTCCCCTCCCCAGGCTTTTACAAGCATCGCGCACAAGGGGAATTCCACGCCCTGAATCCGGATGCCATCCGGGCGCTTCAGGAGGCGGTTCGCACCCCCGACGTTCTGGGGGAAGGTTTCCCGGAGGCCTATCGGCGCTATCGGGAATTCGCCCGCCATGCCCATCGAGAGCCCGTGGATCTGCGGGATCGATTGCGCTGGCGCAGCGATCGTGACCCGATTCCCCTTGAAGAGGTCGAGCTGGCGGAGGCGATCCTTCGTCGATTCTCCACCGCCGCCATGTCCCATGGAGCGCTCTCCCCGGAGGCTCATGAAACGCTGGCGATCGCGATGAACCGATTGGGCCTGCGCTCGAACAGCGGCGAGGGGGGCGAGGATCCGGCCCGCTACAGGACGGAGCGCAACAGCCGAACCAAGCAGGTGGCCTCGGCCCGCTTCGGAGTGACCCCCTATTACCTGATTTCGGCGGAAGAGCTCCAGATCAAGATGGCCCAGGGTTCCAAGCCCGGGGAGGGCGGACATCTCCCTGCCACCAAGGTGACGCCGGAGATCGCGCGCCTGCGCTTCGCCCAGCCCGGCATCGATCTGATCTCGCCACCGCCGCACCACGACATCTACAGCATTGAGGATTTGGCCCAGCTGATTTACGACCTCAAAGCCATCCACCCTCAGGCCCAGGTCTCGGTCAAGCTGGTCTCCACCGTCGGGGTGGGTGTGATCGCCGCGGGGGTGGCCAAGGCGGGGGCCGATATCATCCTCATCAGCGGGCACGCCGGAGGGACTGGCGCCTCGCCATGGTCTTCCATCAAGAACGC